>CAMAQW010000155.1 GCA_945860335.1 Sediminibacterium ginsengisoli
ACATTCCGTCGGCACTAAAAAAACGATATTTCCCATAAGCCCTAATACTTTCTAGTCCAAAGGGTGTATTGTTCATTGCGCCATAAGTTGCAGCTCCGTGAATCATCAAGTTTTTACTAGCACCAAGCATTATTTCTGTGGCATGACGGGTACTGGAAGTGGTACCCTGGTCAAAAAATTTAGCACTTTGCTTTATAGCTACAGATTTTGCTGGCATATTACTAGCAGGCTCTGTGTAAACAAATAACTCTTGCGCCTTTGCAAATGAACCCACTAGTAGTAAAAAAAAGAAAATTATTTTTTTCATGTTACTTTATTTTACAGATACCAAGTAGGTATTAGATGCAACATTACCAAGCTGTGCTACTGGTATCTTTTTAAAATCTTTGGGAAGCATGTACTGCTTTCCTACCAACTGCAATTTTTTGCTGCCTTGTAAAGTAGCAGGTGGCGTACCCATCATTTTGTAATTAATACCATCCATTGTAAATAAACCATTTTTATCTACGGCTTGCTTATCAAAATTTACCATTACAGTTAAATTAGCCAACGAAAATCCGGCATCTACCACTGCTTTAGCAATTTGATCAAACCTGGGTGTCGTTTCTTTATCAAACCGAATATCGTAAGTAGACGCTTCAATATTTACAAGTACCGTATCTACAAACGAAATGGCCGAAACTGCTTTATAAATAGCTTTTGAACACATCGCACATGTTAAGCCACTAGCTTGTAAGTTTACTTTTTGTACCTGCGCATTAGCACTGAAAGTCCAGCAGCAAATCAACAATAAAAATATTTTATTCATGTATTAAAGCCTTTAATTCATTAATTTTTTTTAGCTGCCTTACGCTCATACTGGCAACATTCTGGAAGCTCATTGTAAACCGCATCGGGCGCTGTTAAATCTTTGGTGTCATACCCTACGCTTGCAATTTTTTCTTGAACTTTAGCGCCGCTAGTTGCAGATCCCAGGTAAGTGATTTTTAACATTTTAGTAGTCTTGTTCCATACCGCGGTAGTTGCACCAGCATCTTTTGCTGCCGTTTCAATAGTTGTTTTACACATACCACAGTTACCCCAAACTTTAATAGTTTCTGTTTTAGGCGTTGGTTTTGTTTGAGCAAATGCCACAGATGAGGTTAATATAATAGTTAAAATAGACGCGAAAAGAATTTTGATTTTCATACCATTAAATTTTAAGAATAATAAATAAGTTGAGCCACGTAACTAACATGACACAGGAAAAAAAGAAAGTAAAGTGTAGGATATCCTAAATTAAAAATTCACCGATACGTTTGTAGGTATCTTGTTTGTGTAAATTAGGCGGCAACTTTTTAAGATATTGATTTGCCGTGTATACTTTTGTAAACAATACAGCAGGCTCCACAAAAAACTGTGGTATTACCGCTTCAATAAAATTTGCAAAAACAATCGTAGAGGTAGTTAGCTTATGTGAATCTTCAAGCTTTACAACATCTAATTTAGAATGACAGCACTTATTTTTTTTGGTACTATCTATGCGCATGCCGCAAATGCATTTTTTAACCTCCGACCTGCCTAACTCAACAGAACTGAGCTTACCCATGCAGTAATGGCTATTCATTACAAACCCAGTAGACATGACTAGGTAAATGAGTGCAATAAATAGGGTAATGAGGCGCTTCATGGATATAAAGCTACAATACTTTAATTAATAAAGTTCCACCAGATTCCAATACGGGTCCAAAGGGTAGTATTAGGGTAAAGCGCCGTCATAAAATTGGGCTTACTAAATGAAAATCCTTTAGCCGTATTTAAACTATTGAGATTCTCAATACGAATAAATCCTTTTAACCGCTTGATTCGGAAATGAAAAAAGGCATGGATATCGGGTCTATTGGAAAGCTTCTGGATGTTCTGATAAAAATAAGCCCCTAAAAATGGAGAATACCCATCGGCATTATAGGCTGTAAAGTATTGCATTTCTAGCCCTGTAGAAACGTCGAGGTTGGTAAAAAAGTTACCTTCAAAAGCAAGCCTATTTCTGGTATAAAATAAAGGCACATTAACGGGACCAGTTCCAATTTTTTGTTGCACATGCATTTCGGTGTACCAGTTCCAATGTCCTTTTAGATGCCATTTTTTTTGAAGCGACAATTGGAGCAAATTAAATAACCCACTAGCCTGCTTTGCTGCAAAAAATCCATCAAAATACATGTAGTTATTAATGCCATAATAATGTGCAGTAAAAGACAAATTTCTGTTGGGCTTTTCGTACTTCGCCATTAGCCTAATGCTATTTTCTTTTGCAAAATTTGTATTGGCATTGATTCTAAAACTACTTAATGGATCTAGCACAAATGCAGGAGACCTATTAACGTTATTAAACCCAAGTGATAAATAACCAGCTTTAGAACCTAAATAACGCTGCAAATAAACAGCTGCTTCATAATCGCCAGCATTTTGTCCATTCAAATACAAATTGGCGTGCGCATCAATATCCCACACTTTATTTCTAGACCTATTTTTATAAGCGCCAACTGCATAGATATTGTAAAAAGAGATAGAACTGGTTGTATCAAAAGTTCCTTTAAGCGCCTGATATGCAATACCGGTTTTTAGATATTGACTTTGGTTGTTTTTATCAGGAAAGGTAAGAATACTAAACTCGTTGGTAATATCCTGCCAACTATCTTTATAAATGATGGACTTTGCGGACGGGACAATCTTATTAAAGTACAATTGATAGCTACTTGAATCTACATTGTTATCTAAAAACTGATACACATTTGACGCTACCGATAAAGTATGCTGAAGCCTAAGCCTTGGATAAAAAATACGATAGGTTACAGAATCCACTATACTAGAATCTTTTTTTCCTATATCAAATTGTTGCCTGATAACAAATTGACTACTGGTATAAATATTTCCAGTAGACACATTTGTGTTAAATGGATTTCGCGAAGCTGCAGCAGATTTACCAAGCCTTGTTTCTAGTTCGTACGGATCATTTAAAGAAAGGCTATCGAGTTTATTTGGATTTTGCAAGCCGCCATTTTCGGAAGATGCATTTTTATTGGATAAGAAAACAAAAAAGAGTTCGTACTTGCGGTTATTAGATTTAAAATGACTGGTAAAACGCAGGTTGTTTAAATTGGCATTTTGATTTTTTAATGCACCTGGTGAATTACTAAACCTGTATTGTAACGAAAAATTAAAATTGTCCTTTTTATTTTGTGTGTGTAAAAAATCTACTACTTGTTCTGCTCTAGCACCAAGTATAAAAGCGAGCTCTGTAAAAGGTCTTGTTGTTTCATAGAACTTTGTATTCTCGAGTGTATAATTATACATATCGTATCCATGAAATCCGGCATTAAACCCAGCTTTCATGTATGGGTTAAATAGTAGAGACTGTGTTGCCGTCCCCAAATTACCCAAAGAGCGCACAGTATATGGAAGCGAAAAATATCTACTAAAATCGTTAATAGAACTATCTAGGGTTCTTAATTTGGTAGAATCAAAATGCTTATAAAAAATGGTTATTGAATCGGCTAAACTATTTCGCGTTTGCAAAGAGTCGTTTTTGCCGGCGCTATTTTTTATGGGTCTTCCCTGACGATCATAAGACACTGCACCTGCGCCAGGCCTGCCTCCTCTTAGTTGCGGCCGATCATCAGATTGGGCTGATGCCAACGCTACAATAGAGCAGCACACAAAAAATAAACAATAGCGCTTAAGCAGCATTATAATTGTTTAACTAATTCTTTAAATAACAAGGTAAGCTTTGGCTCAGCTGCTGTAGCAGCTTCTAAAACTTCTTGGTGTGTAATGATATTATCCTCTTCACGGATACCTAAATCAGTAATGACACTAATTGCAAATACTTTCATGCCGCCATGCACCGCCACAATCGTTTCTTGCACGGTACTCATACCTACCGCGTCACCACCTACAGCCAAAATAAGTTTATACTCGGCCCTAGTTTCAAAAGTTGGACCCGTTACACCTAAATACACACCTTCATGCACTTTAATATCATTAGCGGCTGCTATGTTTTTTACTTTTGCAATTAATGATTTAGCATATGGTTCGCTCATATCTGGGAAACGGGTTCCAAGTGCTTCTTCGTTTTTGCCAAGTAATGGGTTGATGGTAAATAAACTGATATGATCATTGATGATCATTAAATCACCTACTTTAAAATTACTATTTACACCACCAGCAGCATTAGACAATAACAATGTTTCTACACCAAGTGCACGCATCACTCTAACTGGATAAGAAACTTGTTGAGGTGTATAGCCTTCATAAAAATGAAAACGCCCCGACATGACCCAAACTTTTACACCTTCTAGTGTACCA
This sequence comes from Sediminibacterium ginsengisoli, assembly GCA_945860335.1. Lineage (GTDB taxonomy): Bacteria > Bacteroidota > Bacteroidia > Chitinophagales > Chitinophagaceae > Sediminibacterium > Sediminibacterium ginsengisoli_B. The sequence goes on from CAMAQW010000155.1 coordinate 4,345, forward strand.
AAAATTAATCGGCCTTTATGCCCTTCTACAGTGCTCACTGGAAAATGAGGAATTTGCTCATATGGTATTTCAAATTCCGATACAATTTCTGATGCTAGATTTCCGAGTCCACTACCCAAAATGATACCAATGGCAGCCTGGTCATTTACCTTAGAATTTATGTATGTTTTTGTTTCTTGTAACTGTTGAAGTATCGTTGACATAAGTGATTGTATTGACCACAAATATAGTTAAGCTAGGGCAAAGAAAAAGGCCATTTCGCGGTTAGCGAAATGGCCTATAATTGGTTAAGCTTGTTTTAGTAATTAACTTAAACGTTTAACGTTAACTGCGTTAGGACCTTTACGGCCTTCTTGCACGTCAAAA
>CAMAQW010000156.1 GCA_945860335.1 Sediminibacterium ginsengisoli
AGAATTGTTGGTAAAGTAACCAACAGTAGAAACGAGGCCTTAGCGAGTGTTACCGTTAAATTATCGGGAGCTGCAACTGCAATGACCAGAACAGATGTTGAAGGTCGTTTTAGCTTTGTTGCAGAAACGCAAAAAAAATATACACTTACGGTAAGCTATGTTGGTTACCAAGAAAAAATAATTGACGAAGTAACTGTTTCAAAAGCAGGCGAAGATGAAACCGTTAATATTATCCTTAATGAAAGTAGTAAAGTATTATCTGACGTTTCTGTTAAAGCTACTACCAGAAATGCAACTGCTAAAGGTGAAACTGTAAACGCACTTATTACTTTCCAAAAAAATACTAATACAGTAGCTTCTGTAATATCTGCCGAAGCTATTAAGCGTTCTCCAGATAGAAACACAGGTGAAGTTATTAAGCGTACACCGGGTGCAAGTATCCAAGAAGGAAAGTTTTTGATTATTAGAGGACTTGCGGAGCGTTACAATTTAGCCCTATTAAATGGAATACAATTAGGTAGCACAGAGCCTGATAGAAAAGCATTCTCATTTGATTTGATCCCTGCAAATATGATTGATAACATCGTTATCAATAAAGCATTTGTTCCAGAACTTCCGGGTGAGTGGGCTGGTGGTTTAATTCAAGTAAATACAAGAGATATTCCTACTAAAAACTTTTTTACCATTCAAGTTGGTTCTGGATTTAACACACAAGCTGTTGGTAATAATTTTTACGAATACAAAGGCGGCAAAACAGATTATTTAGGTATAGATGATGGTACTCGTTCTTTACCTGCAACCTATACTACAAAATCTAAGTTTGATGCATTAGCGCCAGCAGACAAAACATACATTGGTTCTACTATGAATAATGATTGGGCGCCAATGACAGCTAACAAGTCTAGCCTAATTAATGGTCAGTTCCAAACAAGTGGTGGTTTTGTTAAGGACTTCAAAAACAACAAAAAATTGGGTGCTATTTTTGCACTTAACTATAATAGATCTGTACGTTTAACAAAAGGTACCAATAGTGGATTTAACTTTATTGGTGATGGAACTTACACACCTGATTTTAATTATGTTGATAATAGATATAGCACAGACCTTTTATGGGGTGGACTTGCTAACGTATCTCTACAATTAAACAACAATAACAAAATTTCTGCAAAAACACTTTTTAACGTTACCTCTACCGATTTTACTACACTAAGAACTGGTGAAGAAAGTAATGGTAACCAACGTTTGGATAGTGCTCGTGGTTATGAGTATGGTTTTAAGCAAAATACATTTTGGAATTCACAAATCAATGGTGAGCACAATTTAAAAACAAACGTTTTAAAGTTTAAATGGCATGGCTCATTTACATTATTGGATGGTTATGTACCTGATCAACGTAGATTGTATTATTTGAAAAATAATGATGTAGCTACCAATCCTTATGTAGCTTTATTGTCTAACGTATTATCACAAAGAAGCGGTAACCGTTTTTATCAAAATCTAAGTGATTATATCTATAATGCTGGTGCAGACTTGTCTTATACGTTTAATGCACTTGGTAGCAAGCAAACATTAAAGGGTGGATACTTATTCCAAGTAAAAGACCGTTTATTTGATGCAAAACCTTTTTCAATTTATTTACCTAGAGATAATGCTGCATTGCGTTTGTTAGGCCCTTCTGCTATTTTTGCTCCAAGTAATTTTGGTAGAGGTGAAGTATACAGTACTCAGTTTGCATTTGATGCGATCAAAGGAAATCTATACCGTTATTTAGCAAATACTATTTTAAATGCTGGATACCTACAGCTAGACAATCAGTTTAGCAGTAAACTAAGGGTGATTTGGGGCTTACGTGTAGAAGATTATGATCAATTAGTAGGAAGTGTTTATAAAAACGACCCACGTCATAACTATACAAGAGTTACAGATTTCTTACCTGGATTAAATGCAACTTATAAGCTTAACAATTTAACAAACCTTCGTTTTTCTGCATCACAAACAGTTGTAAGACCAGAGTTTAGAGAGCTTGCAACGTTCCAGTATTATGACTTTGATTTAAATGCTGCAGTTCAAGGTTTGCCAACTATTGAGCGTACAAAAATTACCAATTTAGATTTACGTTACGAATTATATCCTGCAACAGGAGAAGTTATTACCATTGGGGCATTTTATAAATATTTTGACAAGCCTATCGAAATGATTTACAATTTTGGTCTTGGTGGTTCAAGTACATTTAACTTTGCGAACCCTGAAAGTGCAAGAGCATATGGTGTTGAATTTGAAATCAGAAAGAAATTAGATTTTTCTGAAGCACTAAAAAACTTTACCGTTCAAGCAAATGGTTCTTATATTAATAGTAGAGTTAAAGATCAAAATTTAGCACTTGATAGACCATTACAAGGTCAATCACCATATTTGATTAACTTTTCGGCACTCTATGATTTACCTTCTAAAGGTATCACAGCTACAGTGTTGTATAACCAAATTGGTCGTCGTGTAACTTTTGTGGGTAGCCTCGATCAACCAGATATTTATGAGTCTTCAAGACCTGTAATTGATTTTCAATTGAGCAAAAAATTTGCTAATAATAAGGCAGAATTTAAAATCAATATCCAAGACATTTTAAACCAAACCTTGTATTTCTACCAGAATCCGGATGGTAATACCAATTTAGATAAAGCAAAAGATCCATTCCGTTTAAGTCGTCAAACAGGTACGAACGTTGGTGTAACTTTCTCATACTCTTTATAATACTTTACAAAAATTTTTAAAAAACAATAAAATGAAAAAATCGGTTTTGTTTGCAGCAGCTTTCGTTGCATTAATTGCTACAAGTTGTAGAAAAATTGAAATGGACGGTGGAGGTTCAACAGTTGTTGCCCCGCCTACAACACCAGGTGTTCAAACCATTATTTTAAAAGGTCGTATCGACAAGGATACGGTTTTAAGAGAAGGAAACAATTACATCTTAAGTGGCCTTGTTTACATCGTAAATAATGCAACAATTACTATTCAACCTGGCGTTACTGTTAAAGGAGATTATATTGGTGCTTCGGTTGCAACTCTAGTAATTACGCGTGGTGCAAAAATTATTGCTGATGGTACTCAAGAAAAACCAATTGTATTTACATCTAATTCTCCAGTTCCTCGTTCTGGTGACTGGGGTGGTATTGTAATTTGTGGAAAAGCACAGGTTAATACTGCATTTACTGGTACTGGCGGTGGTACAGGTATCTTAGAAGTAGAAGGTGGTATCAATAACTCATTTGGTGATGGTTTAGCTGGTGGCGGTGCTACCCCTAACAATGCCGATAATTCTGGTATTTTACGTTATGTAAGAATTGAGTATGCTGGTTATGCATACCAACCCGATAAAGAAATTAATAGCTTAACAATGGCTGCTGTAGGTAGCGGTACAGTTATTGACTATGTTCAAGTTACGTATGCAAAAGATGATGCGTTTGAGTGGTTTGGTGGTACCGTAAACTGTAAGCACCTTATTGCCTACAAAACGCAGGATGATGATTTTGATGCAGATAATGGCTATAGCGGTAAAGTACAGTTTGGTATTGCTCTAAGAGACTCTACCATTGCCGATATCTCTCGTTCAGAAGCTTTTGAGTGTGATAACGATGCTGGTGGTTCTCAAAATAATCCTCAAACTACTGCTGTATTTTCTAATATGACAGTGATTGGACCAAGAGCAACTCTAGCAAACAACGGTAATAGTTTATTCTTAGGTGCTGCACACGTTAGAAGAAATACAGGTATCTCTATTTTCAACTCAATATTTTTAGGTTGGCCTGCTGGCTTAATTATTGATGCAAGAAATGGTAGACAACAACAATTAAATATTAAAGACAGTACCGTGCGTTTCAAAAATAACGTAATTGCAGGTTGCGGACCGGCAACTGGTACAGATGTTACTTCATATAGCTTTATCGGTGCAACTGGTAACCCTTGGAACACTGATTCTGTTAAAACATTTTTCTCTAATAGTGCATTTGGAAACGTAGTGTTAACCAACGTAAGTGACGCTCGATTAATTGCTCCATTTAGCTACAGCGCACCTGACTTTTTACCTTTTGGTGGATCAGGCGGTCAACAAGATATCTTAGTACGTGCAAGCTTTACAGATCCTAAATTAGCTACTGGTTTTAATGTGGTTAAATTTAGAGGTGCTTGTGACGCGGCTGGTGTAGATGCGTTCTGGTGGAAAGGTTGGACCCGATTTATTAATCAATAGGTTGATCTAAAGATTTTTATAAAGTTTGTTTACTAAAGAGGCCCCGAATTTTCGGGGCCTCTTTTATTTGTATGCTTAATAAGGCAAATGTTGCGCGAAAAATTTAATGATTAAAACGCTCTGGCATTTCTAGTGGGTTGTTTTTCCAATCCGGATCGTAGCTCACAAACATGCTAAGCCATAAAGAGCGGGAGAGTCTCATGAGGAGTGGTTGAACGGCAAAGAGAAGCACAAAAGCCGTTCCCATCCAGTAAAAAATGCGGTTGTCATCTATATCAAATGTCATTCCTATTAAAACCTTCCAGGCCACAAATGTGGAAACAATAAATGCAACTGATAAGGCGTAGCTCACATAGCCCGTGCCATAATAAAAACCTACTTCAATTTCGGTGGGTTGGCCACAAACCGGGCAGTGTTCATGCATGTCTGTGTTGGTTTTAAATT
>CAMAQW010000157.1 GCA_945860335.1 Sediminibacterium ginsengisoli
AAGTCCGGTGGTAGGCTCGTCAAAAATAAATAGCATTTGACCATGCCCCTTACCCTTGCCTAAAAAGCTGGCAAGCTTTACGCGCTGGGCTTCTCCACCACTTAAAGTATCACTACTTTGCCCGAGTTTAATATAACCAAGCCCCACCGATTGAAGTGGCAAAATGGCGTTGTAAATATTTTTATCCTCTACAAAAAAATCGAGTGCCTGATCTACAGATAATTCAAGTACGTCAAAAATACTTTTGTTGTTGTATTGTACTTCTAACACTTCTTCCTTAAATCTTTTACCACCGCAAGACTCACAAGTAAGGTGCACGTCTGCTAAAAACTGCATCTCTACCACTTGCTCCCCTTCACCTTTACAGGTATCACAGCGGCCACCATCTACGTTAAAAGAAAAATGTTTTGGCATAAAGCCACGCATTTTAGAAAGCGGTTGTTTAGAATACAAATCTCTAATACCATCGTAGGCTTTTATATAAGTAACTGGGTTACTGCGTGACGATTTACCAATTGGATTTTGATCTATAAGTTCTATTTGTGAAATAGAATCTATGTCGCCAATTAACTTGGTATGAAGGCCCACTTTATCGGCGGGTTCACCCTTATATTTTTGAAGTGCCGGGTATAAAATTTGTTTAACCAGCGTTGTTTTTCCACTACCACTCACACCACTAATTACACATAGTGTTTGCAGTGGGAATTTAACCGTGAGGTTTTTTAAATTGTTTTGCCTGGCGCCTTCTACACCAATAAAACGGGTACTCTTTCTTAATTTACTTGGCGCTTCTATGGCAAGTGCACCTGATAAATATTTACCCGTTAAACTATCCGGATTTTTTATAAGCTCGTTGTAATTACCCGCCGCTACTACTTCACCACCTAGGTGCGATGCAAATGGACCCATATCAATAATATGATCTGCTTTACGCATAATCATTTCATCGTGCTCCACCACTACTACAGTGTTTCCTAAATCACGTAACGATTGAAGCACGCCAATTAAACGCTCCGTATCTCTAGAATGAAGCCCAATAGAAGGCTCATCAAGTATGTATAATGAGTTGGTTAAATTACTTCCTAAATTTCTGGTTAATTGAATGCGCTGACTTTCGCCACCACTGAGTGAGTTAGCAAGTCTATCTAATGTTAAATAGCCAAGACCCACGTCTAGAAGGGTTTGTAGGCGCTGGTGTATTTCAATTAAAATTCTTTTAGCAATACTATTATCATGCTCCGATAACACAAGGTTATCGAACCAAACTTTTACATCACGCACCGGCATTTGACATAGTTCGCCAATATGTTTGCCGCCCACTTTTATATAGAGCGCTTCTTTACGCAAACGGTATCCACCACAACTTGTGCAAGTAGTGCGTCCACGATACCTGCTTAATAAAACACGGTATTGTACTTTGTATAAATTTTGTTCTACCTCTTTAAAAAAATCGTGGATGCCATACACTTTGCCCACACCATCCCATAACTGTTGGTACTGGGCTTTGGTTAACTGTGCAATGGACTTATGTATAGGGAAATCAAATTTAGAAGCGCCTTTAATAAACTGATCTTTCCACCAACTTAATTTTTCTCCTTTCCATGGCGCTACAGCACCTTCAAACAAACTTAAACGGGTATCAGGTATCACAAGGTCCGCGTCTACACCTAGCACCTGGCTAAATCCCTCGCAAGTAGGGCATGCACCAAATGGATTGTTAAATGAAAACAAATTAGGAACCGGCTCTTCAAATACAATACCATCTAATTCAAATTTACTGCTGTAATGCTTAACCTGTTTACCATCCACCTCTATATATACTTCGCCCTCACCTTCATAAAAAGCAGTTTGCACCGAATCGGATAAGCGGTGCAAATCATCTTCATCAAAGTCTTTAACTACAATACGGTCTATGAGTACCCAGGTTTGCGGCGTTGTTTGCGTGGCTGATGTTTCTTTAGCAAGCGGCAATATTTTTTTTAATGCAGCAGGCGTTTGTTCCATCAGCTCCTCTATACGCATGAGTGGCTCCGCAGCTGATGCTACATAAATTCTTGAAAATCCTTTTTGTAATAAAATATTTAGCTCTTCAAGTACGGCTCTGTTTTTATGCTGTTTTAACGCAACACCAATTACTACTTTGCTATTTTTTGGAAGGGCACAAATAGCAGCTACCACATCCGAAACCTCATCTTTTTTTACTTCTTTACCACTAACAGGCGAAATGGTTTTACCGGCCCTCGCAAATAATAGGCGGAGGTAATCATAAATTTCAGTCATGGAGCCCACTGTACTGCGGGGTGTGCGGGTAATTACCTTTTGCTCAACTGCAATAGCTGGGCAAAGGCCTTTAATCATGTCCACGTCTGGCTTTTCCATACGGGCCATAAATTGTCTGGCATACGCACTTAAACTTTCGGCATAGCGGCGCTGCCCTTCGGCAAATAAAGTATCAATGGTTAGTGACGACTTACCACTTCCCGAAACGCCCGTTACCACAATAAATTGACCGCGCGGAAATGCCACGCTTACATTTTTTAAATTGTGCACGCGCGCACCCACTACCTCAATAGCGTCTAGCCCCTTTAATGGAGCCTTTGCCTGCACTAGTTTTGCGCCCTTTACCCCCGCTGTATCTACTTGTTTTTTTGCTGCCATAAATGTTACACAATGTAAACAGATTATCGCAGCATAGGTTTAGTTACGGCTTAAATAAAGACAGATTTTTTTGCCCCTGCACAATTTTTTTTCAAATTATTCGATGTGAATAACCAAACCCCTCTTTTGCAATGTATCCACAAGCGAGCAACCGGAATAAAAGATAACTAATTTGAACCCCGAGAAGAAAAAGAAACTATGAAAACACTCGAGCAGGTTGCAGATTTAGATTTGATACGTTCCTTTCAAGCCGGCGACACAGAAGCATTTGACGTACTGGTAACGCGCTACAAAGACCGTATCTACTCCTCTATTTTGTTTTTTGTTAAGGACACTTATTTAGCTGAAGACCTGTTTCAAGATGTGTTTATCAAAATTATTGATACGCTAAAAAACAAGCGCTACACCGAAGAAGGAAAGTTTTTACCATGGGCGCTCCGAATTGCACACAACCTATGTGTCGATTACTTTAGAAAAGTAAAGCGTACACCGGCCATAAAAACTTCTGACGATCAAGATATTTTTGAAGTGATCAATGTATCACAAGAAGCGCCAGATCAAAAGCTCATGCGCGGTGAAAGCCACGACAAAGTGCGCCGTATGTTAGACTTACTTCCCGAAGAGCAAAGAGAAATTATTGTGTTAAGGCATTACGCCAACCTTAGCTTTAAGGAAATTGCTGAAATCACCAATTGCAGTATTAATACGGCACTAGGTCGTATGCGTTACGGGTTAATTAACCTGCGCAAAATGATGACTGAAAATCAGATGACTTTATAAGTAAGGTCAATTAGCGCTAGAAAAACCAGCATTCATTTTATTTATTAGCTGCATCAAAAGCCGCTTTAACTGCGTCTAAGTGCTTAATAAAACCTGCTACACTAGGGTCGTAGCCATATTTTACATCACTTAAAGGCTTCCCGTTTAAATCCAAAAACATATAGAGGGGCTGCGCATTAAAACCAAAGGTTTTGATTTCGTAGTCAAGGTTTTTACCACCTACGGTTTCAATTTTAACGCCGTTTTTATCGGTGTACTGCTCACTTACAGGCAGTTCCTCAGTTTCGTCTACATATAAACTTACGAGTACAAAATTTTCTTTGATGCGCGACAATACAGCTGGATCTTTCCATACCTGCTCTTCCATTTTACGGCAATTAGGACAGGTATGTCCTGTAAAATCAAGCATGATGGGCTTCTTTACAATTTTAGCAGCAGCCATACCTTCTTCCAAATCAAAATACGCCGTTAACCCAAAAGGTACCTGTAATTTGTTGGTATACTTTTGGGGAGGCGCCGCTTGAGGCCCAGCACTATTACTAACGCCTGATGCATTTCCAATTTTATATTGAAGATCATTTAAATTAAATTCTTGTGTGGTAGCTGGTGGTATAAAACCACTGAGTGCCTTTAATGGAGCCCCCCATAAGCCTGGTACCATATATACGGCAAAGCTAAAACTTGCCATGGCAAAAAATAAACGAGGCACCGACACGTATGGCAAATCACTATCGTGTGCAAATTTTAATTTGCCTAGTAAGTATACGCCTAATAAGAAAAACACTACAATCCAGAGTACTAAAAACACATCTCTATTTAAAATACCTAAATGATAAGAGAGGTCTACGTTGGATAAAAATTTAAGCGCGAGTGCTAATTCAATAAAACCAAAACTTACTTTGATGGTATTTAACCAACCGCCACTTTTTGGAAGTGATTGTAGCATGGATGGAAAAAATGCAAACAAAGAAAACGGTATAGCTAAACCTACCCCAAAACCCATCATACCTATAATGGGCGCGAGTCCTACCCCTTGCATACTGGTTTGTCCAAGTAAGGTTCCCACAATAGGACCCGTACAAGAAAACGAAACAATTACAAGCGTTAAGGCCATAAAAAAGATACCAAGAAGTCCACCTTTGCCCGCTTTTTGATCTGCTTTGTTGGCCCAACTATTAGGCAGTGCTAATTCAAAAGCACCAAAAAATGAAATAGCAAAAACAATAAA
>CAMAQW010000158.1 GCA_945860335.1 Sediminibacterium ginsengisoli
TTTTAACCACTCTTGTTGCTTTTCACCAATATAACGAGGGTAACCTTGTTTAAAATCTGGATCTTTTTCATTTCCGTCTAAAACAATGAAATGAAAATTTGCGGCATCAAAAGAATAGTAGGTACTAGTAAGCCCATAAAAGTTTTTGACCACAGATAATTTATCGGGCACATTAACAGCATCAAAATCATGGTTACCAATAACATGATATTTGATACCTGGGTAATTATTAAATAAATCAAAAAACTCCTTATTGGCTTCTTTTGGTTGACAAAAATCGCCAAGCTGGATAATAAAATCAAGGTCTTTATTTTTAGCTGCATTTAAAAAAGATCGAAGCCTATACTCTCCATCATGCATCACATCATTATGTACATCCGTGATGATACCAAATCTTACTTTTTTAGAAGGATTACTTAAAGCATTTTTTGCAGATATGCCAATAGGCAAGGCCGCAACTGAAGTACCGATGGTTAGATTTCGAATGAATTTTCTTCTTTCCATTTTTGCAATTTTTGGGTAATTTAATAATAAATCGCCAATCAATGCATGAACAAATAGTTATATTGCGTTAAGGTCAAAAGAGCATAAATTGAAGGCCAATAACTAACTTATGAGGGATTTAAAAGCCGGATTAATAATCAAAAGCACTGATGCATTAATTGACAGCATTTTTGAGGATACCACCATTTTGATTGTTAAACACGACAACGAAGGAACTACAGGGTTTGTAACCAACAAGCCTTTACATAAGTCGTTGCATGAACTCATAGAATTCAACCACAGTAAACCATATCCACTAATGGATGGCGGCCCCGTAGATAAAGATCACCTCTTTGTGCTCCATAAACGCCCCGACCTTATTACAGGAGGAGAACAAATGCACAGTGGTTTTTATTTAGGGGGAAATATGAAGGATGTAGTTGATGCCATTAACAACAATGGCGTTCATGAACAAGAAATTCAACTTTTTATTGGCTATTGCGGATGGGACGAAGGAGAATTGGCAGCAGAAATTGAAGAGGGTAGTTGGGTGATTTTATAAAATTCTTAAAAAGCCCGAATAGCACGAACATTTGATGAACTACCCTTAACGCTTCTACTTTGAACACCATTATGAAAAGACTGGCTCCATGCGACAACGTGTAGGTTAACGTCGGTGTGCTCAGTAGAACTCCAAAAAAAAGTGGCTGGAAAACCGCCATTTGTATGTCCCTTAAATGTAGCCTCTCTATTAGCGTATAATGTATTCAACTCATCTTTACTTGGTAAATACCAGTCGTTATATCCGCCTCCTTTATAGGCTCTTGCAATTCCTGCAGCATAGTTTGTATACATATTTCCTTGACTCAAAATAATTGCATTCGTATTGGATAGTCCTGTTCCCAAAGCCGTACCTGTTGCATTAGTGAGCGTATTTAATCCATTATGCCATTGAATTCCTTTACTCTGGTCTGATGTTGCTACTATTAGCCCATGTGGGGTATTTATATCATAACCTGGGTCGCCAGGTACTAAAAGATAAAATATTTTTCCGCCTTCATATTCAGCACCTACAACTAATTTGGTAGTAGATGTATTTTGTTCTTTTTTGCAACTGTCCAAAACAAAAAGCATTACAATAAAAATAATTGGTCGAATCAAAAAATGTTTCATCAGTTGGAATTAAAAAATCGATAAATAATCAATCACAATATTATGAAGATTTTCTACATTTATGTAAATAAAAGTATGAAAAAAATCTCACCACTTATTTGCTTATTCTTATTTATAAGCCAGTTCAATGTTTTTGCGCAGCTGCCTACACCAAGCAGTGGCCGCATTGTTCGAGTTGAAAATTTTAGTTCAAAGTATGTACCTGCAAGAAATGTAGATGTTTGGCTACCAAGCAACTATACGCCTTCAAAAAAATATGCAGTATTGTATATGCATGATGGTCAAATGCTTTTTGACAGCAGTATGACATGGAATAAACAAGAGTGGGGTGTTGACGAAACTTTAACCAAACTAACACAGCAACAAAAAATTAGGGAATGTATTGTGGTAGGTGTCTGGAATGGAGGAAAAAGTAGACATGCCGAATATTTTCCTCAAAAACCTTTTGAAGCTTTATCCAAAGAAAATCAAAAACTAGTTTACGATGCCTACCGAAGCGGTGGCCAATCCATTTTTTCGGGACTCGCTATTTCGTCAGATAATTATCTCAAATTTTTGGTAGAGGAACTAAAGCCTTTTATCGATAAAACATACAGCACCAAAACAGACGCATCAAATACATTTGTAGCCGGCAGTAGCATGGGTGGTTTAATTTCACTATATGCCATATGTGAATATCCAACCGTTTTTGGAGGAGCCGCTTGCCTATCTACCCATTGGCCCGGACTTTTATCAATGGAAAACAATCCAGTACCTGCTGTATTTTTTTCTTACTTAAAACAGCATTTGCCATCACCTAAGCAACATAAAATTTATTATGATCATGGCACTGAAACACTAGATTCTATGTATGCATCTTTACAGTTAGAGGTTGATGCAATCATGAAACAAAAGAAATATAGCAACAGTGAGTGGATAAGCCGCTCCTGGCCTGGACAGAATCATTCCGAAAAGTCTTGGAAAAGCAGATTGGATGTTCCTGTTGGTTTTTTATTGAAGAAGAAAAATCAGTAATTAATTGTAATTTTAGAATATGGTCACACTAAATGCATATAAAAAACAAATAAACGAACTTTGTAATCAACACAAAGTAAGGAGCTTATATGCTTTTGGATCTGTATTATCAACTAAGTTTAATGAAAATAGTGACATAGACCTAATAGTTGAGTTCAAAGATATCGATGTAAAAGATTATGCAGACAACTACTTTGATTTTAAGTTTTCGCTAGAAAGTATACTTAACCGTCCCATAGATTTACTAGAAGCACAAGCCATCAAGAACCCTTACTTTAAACAAGTGGTTAATCAAACTAAACAACTTGTTTATGGATAATGAAATAAAAGTTTGGTTATACGACGTCTTGAATGCAATCATGGAAATTGATAGTTTTTTCATAGATATCCCTAAAGAATTTTCAAGCTATAAAAATGATCTCCGAACAAAAAGAGCTGTAGAACGTAATATTGAAATTATTGGAGAAGCATTGAGCCGAATTATTTCAAAAGACCCTGACCTAGATATTTCAAACGCTAGAAAAATTGTAGATACAAGAAATAGAATTATTCACGGATACGATTCTGTATCTGATGAAATTATTTGGGGTATAGTTGTAAATCATATTCCAATTCTTTATACTGAAATAAAAGACTTATTAGAGGAATAATTTAACCAGAGGAAAATATAGAAGGAAGAAGTAAAATGAGCCGATTATAATTGACAAGGTAACCGCATCATATGTCAGCAACAGCACAAGAACAAAAAACAATAAGACCTATCTTTACCATCTATAAAAAGTGCCAAATTAGGGTAGCAATTATGTGCATTTTCGCCAATTAATCAATCCTAAAGCTTTAAATATCAAGCAACTATTAAAAATTTACAAAATGAGAATTCTCTCTATTTCTATATTATTTTGTTTTATACTACTTGGACAAATTAAAGTTAAGGCTCAATATCCTACCGACTACTCTTTCGAGAGTTATAAGATAAAGGATGGTTTATCCGAGGCTGGTTGTTTTACTGTTTATCAGGATCATTTGGGTTATGTGTGGGTAGGAACAATTGGATTAGAAAGATTTGATGGCTATGTATTTAAAAATTACAGGGCAAGTGTTTTTGATTCCACTGCGATTCCAAACGGTCAAAAACGTATTATCAAAGAAGACCATCACCAAAATTTATGGGTTGGTACACAAAACGTTATTTCTAAATTAAATAGAACAACCGATACCTGGGAAAATTATCCCATTGATGATAATAATATAACTTTTAATGATGCCTGTTTTAGCAAAGATGACAATGAAATATTTGTTACTAGCTATAGTAATGGATTATTTGTTTTTAACACAAAAAACAAAACTTGGAAACAATTTACTTATGGAAGCAATATGCTTACCAAAATAGCAGCAATCTCCGACAACGAATTATTAATTGCTACTGTAGATGGTTTGGTACTATTTAATACTAAAACAAAAAAGTTTACCCAAAGTTACCTGGAAACGAAATCGACAACCACTCAAACTAGTTTTAAAGATTTTGCCCAAATTGATAAAACACATTGGTATGTTTCTTCTACTAAAGGGATATATATATTTAACAAACAAGATGGATTAAAACCTGCTTTTGTATTTCAAAAAGGAAATGACAATTCCATTATGGATAATAATGTGAATGCTATTTACTTTAACCCTAAAAAGCAAGAATTATGGGCAAGAATTGCAATTAAGGGATTAGATATTATTCATCTAAAAACAAATACAGTAACCCATCTAAATAACGAAACTTATCCAGATGTAAATTTTATTAAAAATTCAATTAGTAAAATTATTGAAGACAAACAGGGGAATGTATGGTTGGCTACCAATGATGGTTTATTTAAATACAATCCAACAAGAAAAGAAATAAAAACTATTTCAGATAAAGAACCCTATGCTTTAAAATTACCTTTTACAAAAACCTGGGGTGCTTATATTAG
>CAMAQW010000159.1 GCA_945860335.1 Sediminibacterium ginsengisoli
CAAATTCGCTTTTTTACGGGTGCCATACAAATAAAAAAAAACACCCTCATTTTTTGTACTTTCGCAACAAAGTTTTGAGCATGGAATTGAGTAAGAATTATGTCCCAAATGAAACGGAAGCGAGATGGTACCAACATTGGCTATCAAAGGGTTATTTTAAAAGCACCCCTGATGATCGTGAGGCTTATACGATAGTAATGCCCCCACCAAATGTAACCGGCGTTTTACATATGGGTCATTGTCTTAACAATACCATTCAGGACATCTTAATTAGACGCGCCCGCATGCAGGGTAAAAATGCTTGCTGGGTTCCAGGAACTGACCATGCTTCTATTGCTACAGAGGCAAAAGTGGTTGCCATGCTTAGAGAGCGTGGTATTACCAAATCAAGTTTATCTAGAGACGAGTTTTTAGCGTATGCTTGGGAATGGAAAGAAAAATATGGCGGCATCATTTTGCAACAGCTTAAAAAAATGGGCTGCAGTTTAGATTGGGATCGTACTTCATTTACCATGGATCCAGATTATTATAACTCTGTGATAGAAGTGTTTTTAGACCTTCATAAAAAAGGTCATATTTACAGAGGTAAAAGAATGATTAATTGGGACGTTAAGGCCAAAACAGCCCTTTCTGACGAAGAAGTTATTTACAAAGAAGTTCAGAGTAAATTATACCATATAAAATATGCCATAGAAGGTAGTAATGATTTTGTAACCGTTGCCACCGTAAGACCAGAAACCATTTTTGGGGACACAGCTGTTTGCGTAAATCCATTAGACGAAAGATACAAACACCTTCACGGTAAATTTGTTTTTGTTCCTTTAATTAACAGACGCGTACCCATCATTACCGACGATTATGTAACACTTGATTTTGGTACTGGTGCTCTAAAAGTGACGCCAGCACACGATATCAACGATTATCAATTAGGTCAAAAATATAATTTAGAAGTAATTGATACCCTCAATGATGATGGTACCATGTCTGATGCGGCTCAGTTTTTTATTGGCGAAGATAGACTTGATGTGCGTAAGAAAATGGAAGCTGTTTTAAGTGAAGCAGGTTTATTAGAAAAAGTAGAAGCCTATACCAACCAAGTTGGTTTTTCTGAAAGAACAGATGCCATGGTAGAACCTAGGCTTAGTTTGCAGTGGTGGGTTAGCATGAAAGAAATTGCAACACCTGCACTTCAATCTGTGATGGAAGAAGCCATACAGTTTCATCCGGCTAAGTTTAAAAACTTGTACCGCCACTGGATGGAAAACATCAAAGATTGGTGTATTAGTAGACAGTTGTGGTGGGGCCACCGTATACCAGCTTGGTATGCACCTGATGGAAGCGTTGCTGTTGCCGCTAATGCCAATGATGCTCTTTTAATTTTACAAGAAAAAAATGCGTCACTTAACTTATCTGATATCAAGCAAGATGAAGATTGTTTAGATACCTGGTTTTCAAGTTGGTTATGGCCTTTTGAAGTTTTTAAAGGATTATCTAACCCTGGAAACGAAGAAATCAAATATTATTACCCAACACAAACACTTGTAACAGCCCCTGAAATTATTTTCTTTTGGGTTGCTCGTATGATTATGGCGGGTCATGAATACATGGATCAAAAACCTTTTGAACATGTATACTTTACAGGCATTGTAAGGGATAAGCAAGGCAGAAAAATGAGTAAGAGTCTTGGCAATTCGCCAGACTTATTAGCACTCATTGATGTATACGGTGCAGACGCTGTGAGGTTTGGTATTATGATATCATCACCTGCTGGTAATGATATTTTATTTGACGAATCGGCACTTGAACAAGGTAGAAACTTTAACAACAAGCTTTGGAACGTACTTAAATTAATACAGGGTTGGGAAAAGAGAATTGATACCAATTTAGATGCGCAAAATGAAAAATTTGCCATGGATTGGTTTGAAAATAGATTGTCGCAAGTACAACAAGAAGTAGACGTTTTATTAAACAGCTTTAAATTATCTGAAGCACTTAAAACTATTTATTCGCTTATTTGGGATGATTATTGCAGCTGGTATTTAGAGTGGATTAAACCTGGCTTTGAACAACCTATTTCAAAAGAAGTATACGATAAAACGGTTCATTATTTAAATGAAATGATGCATATGCTGCATCCATTCATGCCATTTATTACCGAAGAAATTTATCATTTAATAAGTCCTAAACAGGATGATTTGTGTAATAAAATTGCAGCGTCTGTTAAGCAATCAAACACAGATATTGTTGCAGGAGGTGAACTTCTAAAACAAGTAATATCTGCACTGCGTGATGCGAGAAATAAAAACCAGTTAAAACCAAAAGACACCATTACACTGCACATACAAACGGCTAACACAGATACCTACAAAACTATTGAATCAATATTATGTAAGCAGGTTAATGCAACAAGCATTGCCTACACCAATAGCAGTATTGATAATACCATTGTGGTAGCTGTCGAAAAAGATAAATTTTTTATTGGAACCAGCATTGAGCTTGATGCCACTGCTTTAAAAGCAACACTTTTAGCAGATTTAGCCTATCAAAAAGGCTTTTTAGAAAGTGTATCTAAAAAATTAAGCAACGAGCGGTTTGTTCAAAATGCAAAACCAGAAGTGGTAGCATTAGAACAACAAAAGCAAGCAGATGCTATTGCCAGAATTGCCACCATTGAAGAAAGTTTACAATCATTATAATGTTCCAACTTTTTGTAATGCGTAAATTATTAATGCTGGTTGCGCTATTCGTTTGTTTGTTTACAACTGCACCTAAAGCGCAGTCTATTGCTGAACTAAATACGTTAAGGCGCATTAATCCAAACAATCCAAATAGTGCCGTTTGGAATAATTTGTCCAACACTTCTAAATATATTAGCGTTGGTGTACCAGTTGGCTATTTTGTTGCGGGACTTATGCATGACGATAAGGCTTTAAAACAAAAGGCGGCATATACAGCAGCAGCCATTTTGTTAAACACAGCTTCGACCACCCTACTAAAAAATGTAATAAAAAGAGAAAGGCCGTATAACAGCTACACAGGTATTTTTCCAGATAAAATAGAATCAGATTACGCGTTTCCATCGGGGCATACGAGCAGCGCTTTTGCAACGGCAACATCGCTTGCAATAGCTACAAAAAAATGGTACGTTGCAGTACCCGCTTTTGCATGGAGTGCCGGTGTTGGTTATTCCCGTATTTATTTGGGTCAGCACTACCCTTCCGATGTGATCATGGGTGCGCTTGTGGGAAGCAGCTCTGCACTTATTTGCCACTGGGCAACCAAGCAATTAGCCAAGCGCAATAAAATCAAAACGCTTCAAATCAAATAATGTATCCTGCACCACACATAAGAGAAGCCAGCAAAAATGATATTGCTACAATTAGAGATATTGCAACCATTACATGGCCTGATGCTTATAGGACATACATTAGTATGGCGCAGTTAAATTATATGCTAGACATGATGTACAGTGATGATTCATTACTGGATCAAATGAATAAAGGACATCAGTTTTATATTGCAGAACTTGATGGTGAGGCTATTGGATTTGCTTCTGTATCTAAAGAAGCAAACAATACATGCAAGCTTAATAAATTATATGTTTTGCCTACTTCTCAAAAAACGGGTGCAGGAAAAGCATTGCTATTTAAAACAATTGACTTTGCAACATCGGTTGCTGCTAACTGTTTGTATTTACAAGTAAACAAACAAAACAATGCACAGCATTTTTATAGTAAGCATGGATTTAGGGTAAGGGAGGCCGCTGTTTTAGATATTGGAGGCGGCTTTGTCATGGACGATTATATTATGGAACTTGTTTTTAAGCATTAGTGCACCAACACGTGCGTTTGCTTGATAATACCCATTACAAATACGCTTTGCACATGTCCAATATTATCGGCTTCACTTAATTTATTTACGTGAAAGTTATAATAGTCGTCCATATTTTCGGCAACCACTTTTAGCATAAAATCAAATTCACCAGAAATATTATAACACTCAATTACTTCGTGCATTTCTAAAATACTTTTAATAAAACGAGCACCTGCATTTTTGTTGTGTTGCTTAAGCGATACATAACAAATAACGGTGAGTCCCTTTTTAACTTTATGTGGGTTTACAAGTGTTGCATACTGGGTAATTACACCATCCTCTTCTAGCCTTTTAATACGCTCATGCACTGGCGTGGTACTGAGCCCCACTTTATCGGCTATTTCTTTAACCGTTACCCTTGCGTTCGTTTGCAATAGCCTTAAAATAGCGAGGTCTTTACTATCTAAACCACTTGCAATAGTGGATTCCTCTTTTTGAATGCTTTTTTGAACCATAAAATAAGTGTTTATGCTAATTTATACAGCAAATATATACTTTTATTCTATTTATAAATATAATTTTAGTATTAAATACTATAAATATACCTTTGCACTTCATAAATAATCTAAATAAGTAATTATGTCATCACTTTCTTCTATCGACTTTAGTTTAAAACACAAAGTAGCGGATATCAGTCTTGCAGATTGGGGCCGTAAAGAAATCAGATTAGCTGAAGCAGAAATGCCAGGTTTAATGAGTATCCGTGAAGAGTACGGGCCAAGTCAACCATTAAAAGGAGCTCGTATTG
>CAMAQW010000160.1 GCA_945860335.1 Sediminibacterium ginsengisoli
AAATCATTGATTCACTCATACCAACACCCGAATCTTTAATAGAAATAGTTACCACATTTACATTTGAAATTGCAGAAATTTCAATCAATCCATTATTGGTAGACCTAATAGAATTCATGATTAAATTATAGAATAAAACGCGCATGGGATCATGCCATCCTTTAATCACCAAACCTTTTGGAATATTATTTACAATACTTACTTGGTCAGATTGCTTAAACGGTAATACAAAATCTACAATAGATTCAAAAAGCAAATGAACGTCAACTAAATGTTTTTGATCCAATTCATTAATGGCATCAAATTTTACCCAACTTAACAAATTAGAAGTTAAGTATTCTAGCTCTTTAGTGGTAGCCTTAATTTGACCAACCGGCTTGACAGCATCTGTATCTTTTAGCTTAAGTTCTAGATTAGCAGCAGTAATGTGTAAATATTTAAGAGGGGTTAAAATATCATGGTTCATAATGGCAATAACCTGATCTTTTGCCTGATTCCTTCCAACCAAATAAGTATTTAATGCTTGTAAATCTTTTGTTTTTACGGTTACTTCTGCTTCTAATTCTCGCTGCCTTCTAACATATATAAACGTTTTAATGGTAACATATAAATAAATCAATAATACTAATAAGAGAAAATAGCCAAAATACATATAAGGATGCGCAAACCAAGGATAAGCAATGGTATATGAAAGCACTTGCGAATTCCAAGTTGTTGCGTCGGTACTTCTCCACCTAATAGTAAGGGCATGATTACCAGATCGAGGATTTTCAATAGTGATAATTGGATTTTTAACGAATATAGAACGCCAAGTTCCTTTATTATCAATATCATATTCAACTTCAATATTTTCATCCGAAATCATTCCAGAAAGCCCTAATATAATTTGAATATTATCTACCTTTTGAGAAACTTCTTTATTTACAAAAAAATCCTCAGCTACTATTTGATCATCAAATTTAAACTTGTCAATATATACAAAAGGCTCAATTTTGTTAGTAGGCAAAATGCTAGGATTAAATTGAATAAGGCCATCTATCCCTGGCACAGAAATTCGTCCATCAAATAATTTTATGGCACAAGGAGTACAACCACCATTCATTTCTAAAATATCAATACCCTCCTGCTTACCATAATATGTATAATTAGGCTTTAATTGCCTATTGGAAAAACTAGCAAGTACGCTTTTAAAACTAGACTTAATCATTCCCTTATTAGTAGTAATCCAAACATCATTGTTGTTAGGGATAAAACAATGTGCAAATTTCAAATACCCATTTTTATCTAACGGCAAAGATTTAATGATGTCATCATGAATAACATATACACCACCACCATAAGTGCCAGCTAAAAAGTAACCTTTATATGCATAAAGAGTTCTAAAATGAGCAGCATTTGGGTCTTTAAAAAAAAGTGAAATTGTATTGGTTTTTACATGATATAAAAACAGGCCTTCACTTGTGGCCATCAAAACAGCGTCACTATTGTACACTACGACATCATATACCGTGTAGGTTTCTGGCATGGGTCCGTATGAAAATACTTTTTTAACTGAGTCTGTTTTACTAAAATATCCAACCCCATAATTGGAAAATAAATAAATGGAATCTCTTAATTGTAAAAAAGCACTTCGATTGTAAAACCCATTAGATGTTAATAATTTCCGTTCCTTACTTTTTAAATTGTACTGTGTAACACCTAAAAAATTAGTGTATAAAAAAAGGCTGTCGGACGTAATAAAAGTTCGCGGTTCAGACACCTTATCAAAAAAACCGTTTTTTTGATTTATTGCATTCCCATAAATCGCACCCGAATTAACTTGTATATTTCCATTAGGAAGTAACACTTGCGCATATGCCGAGGCACTATTTAAACTACTAGAATAAAAAGGTTGACGCCTAACAAAATATTGAGGATGCGCAATAATAAGTCCTCTATTATCGGTAGCTAAATAAGCTGTATTGGTTAATTTATCAAACTGAAAATACCTGATATAATCTTGACTAGGCAAATTGGGTACCCTTATAGTAAAAGATACCGCCCCGTTTTTATATTCTATTTCATAAATATTATTGTCAAACAAAACATACGCAGCTTCGTTAGACAGGTCCTGAAAAACTTTAAAAAAAGTATTAGCAGACTTTTTTTGTAAAACAGGTACCCCTGAAACAGATACTGGCGCTAATTTTGTTGTAAAATTTGCACTATTACCTACAAGTACTTTATTAACAGAACCAGAAGCACTGATAATAAAAAGTTGATTACCCAATACAAAAATGCTTTTATTGCCTATTTTTTTTTGTAAAACAACGGTCGTATCCTTACTATACATTAGTAAACGGTTGTCCTCAACCTCAAAATAATTATCATTTAATTTTAATAATGGTAAATTAATAGAATTCTTATCCTTACTTGTATGCAAATTAGCTGGCGCATAGATATAAGAAAGCATTTCGTCTGCCCACCTCACTTTTTGTTTTGTATTTCCGTATTTGATTTTATTTTTTTCTATTGTAAATACAGATGCGTCCTCTACGGTTCCAAAAATAGAATGGTCCTGCTTTTTAACAACATTAATAATACGGCTATTTAAGATAGACGTTTCTTTAGTGTCACCAAAGCTTTGAAAACCATGTCCATTATAACGTAATATGCCAGACTCTGTAGCTACCCACAAAAACCTATTTACGTCATCAAAAACAATCCCTTTAAGGGCATTGGTTGGTAAACCATTTTCGGTATTGATGCGCTCAAAACTATATTGCAGTTGGGAAAATGAATTTGTGTACAAACCAAGTGCACACAACAGCACAAATAAAAATTTAATAGCTAATCTGGTGCACATGCGCTAATTGCAATAGATGGGTAAAATTATCGGCCTTCACTTTATCAAAAATAACGGCTTTAATGGTAGAAATGGTATTCATTTTTAAACCAAGCGTAGTACTAATCTCTTTTGTCCGGTACCCATTTAGTAAATAATGTAAAACCTCCAACTCCCTAACTGCTAAACTAGAAAAAGGATTACTGTCTTTATCAAATTGTTTTGAAAAAGAAAGGTCTTCTAACTTGATAAATGATTCGATGTGCTTTTTAATTTCAGACTCAGAAACACCTTTGTATAAGTAGGAATGAACTTTATATTTACGTAAAATTTTACCATACACTTCTACGGGTTGCATAGAATGTATTAAAATGGTTAAATTAGGGTAAAGATTATTGATATTTTCAATGATTTCTAAAGCATTGCCATCAGGCATAATTAAATCTAATATTAAATGCGAATAGGTTTGATTGTTTAATTGGCTCATTAATTCGGCACAATTAGACACTTCATCCACCACATTAACACCTAGCTGTTTAATTAAAGAGCCAAGCCCCATGCGCACTATACTATGATCATCAGCAATAATTACTTTAGGCTCCATTTTATTGAATTTTAATAAAATTACTTAAAAATAAACCGCTGCAAAGTATTAGGGCTTATTTTTTTACCCAGTAAACTTGCATTTTTACTAATCAAATAAAATAAAGGGTTTGTAAACGCATCGTATTTTTTTCGCAAATCCATACTATACGACTGCATTTTAACGTGACTATATTTATTGGAAAGTTTATAGTCAATTATAAATTGCTTCCAAAGCGCTTCATTAGGAACACCATCATTACAAACTGCATATTTACCTATCGATAAATGATATTTTGTTTCCAATGTATTAATTACACTATCCATTTTAGGCAGCTCTACCTGACAGTGAGAACAGGTAGGATCATAAAATATAAGTACTGTATAATCGTGCTGTTTTGCAAAAAAATGTAAATCTTGCATGATACCAGTAGTATCTGGTAGCATTATATTGGCACAGGTATCTAGTAGTTTTAAACTTCTAATGGACGCGGCCTCTTGTGTTAAACTTTGAGTAACCTTTTTGTCTAATAAAGCACAAGGCTTATTATTTACATATTTTTCTATAAACCCAGCATAGGCTTCTGTATTATTTTGAATCTCTCTGTTTTTTAATAGCTTGGTGAAATAATCAAAAACATAAGGATATATCTTAGTAGAACAAGCAACCTGCTTCATAATGGTATCAACACCTTTAGATATACTATCTGCTTGCAAAGGATAATAAGAAAAATATTCAGTTAGTACACTGCGCACAATGGGGGTAAATAAAAACTTAGGGCTTGAAAAAGTAAAGTTTTTAATAAATAGGCTCCGGGCCACATAGTCTCTCCTACTTGGCACAGAAGCGTCTAACACATTTAAGCCAGCAAAATAAATATGTAAAGCATCTGCTGGTTGTAACCGGACCAAAGCTCCTTTTCTGAAAGCAATTAATGTATCAGTTTTAGATTTAAAGAACACTGCCTTTTGTGTTAAATTAAATTTTTTGCCTTTTACAAGTTCTGCCGCATATGAAGAATCTACAAAAGCAAACTTATTTTCTAATTGTTGGTAAGATTGTAATGTTTTGTTCTTTTTGGTATTGGTAACCATGGAGTCTAAATAGTTAGCACCAAAAAAACGAAAGCTAAGCGTGTCTTTATTTTCTAAAATAAAAGAAACCTTTTGTTTAGATGTTGGAAAGTAAAAAAAGTACACGCCTCC
>CAMAQW010000161.1 GCA_945860335.1 Sediminibacterium ginsengisoli
GCACGTGCTAGTTGTGCTTCTGCACCACTAATAGCTGCCTGCGTTCCTTTAAGACCTTCTTTGGCGCCATTGTAATTGGCTTCTGCAGACCTGAATGCCTGTTGCGCTTGTTCAAATTCTTGACGAGAAGTTACTTTATCGTTGTATAATTTAAGTTGGCGATCGTAAACCTGCTTTGCATTATCAAGAGTTGCTTTTAAACCAACGATGCTTGCACTAGAATTGGCAAGCTGCGCTCTAGCCTGGTTTACACCAGCAGCCACCTGATCACGTTGTGTAGAATAAATGTCTGCATAAATTCTTGCAAGCACTTGACCCTTGGTTACGCTATCTCCTTCGTTTACATTTAACTCAACAATTTCTCCACTGATGTCCGGACTCACTTTTACTTCAATTTCTGGATATACTTTACCACTTGCATTTACAGTTTCAATGATGGTGCGCATCGCTGCTTTTTCGGCAGAAACAGTAAGTCCATCTTCTTTTCCAATAACGCCGGTTTTTTTAAGTGTTACAAACAAAACAATTAAAACAACTAGTGATACGATCGTCCAAAGTAATTTTTTATTCATGGTATTGTATTTCAAACTTTTTAAAAATGTTATTGTGATGTATTAAAGCGTGATGCCCTGTCCTTTATAAAACTCAAGCACTTTCATCTTAAAAATATAATCGTATTGGTTGCTTAGTTGTTGCACTTTAGCGCGCAATAAATTGTTTTGATTGGTGATTAAATCAAGTGAACTTAAAAGACCCACTTCATATCTTTTAGAAGCAAAATCGTAGGCCTTTTGTGAAGTTTCAACAGCTTTAGTACTTGCATTTAATTTTTGCAACGCAGCGGTTGCGCTATTATATGCCGTATAAATATTTTGCTTTAAAGTGATATCTGATTGCTCTTTTTGCAACTCCGCAGATTTTACATTCAGGTTAGCGCGCTGATAGGCCCCTTTGGCCTGACCGCCATTAAAAATGGGAACAGACAAGTTAAAACCAATGTTTTGACCAAAGTTATTGCTGAGCTGTTTGGCCCAACCATCCCATATTTCACTGATATTTCGGTTGGTTTGATTGAGTTTGTATTGGGGGCTCTGTACAAAATAATCTTGGCCTCCAATAGATACTTTTGGATCAAATCCTGGAACAGGTGTTCCGTAGCCTAAAAAGCTAGCACCTGTTGTTCTTCTGAAGGAATTGGAAAAATTGGACGCCAAATTTCCACCCACTGTTAGGGTTGGATATTGCCCCGCCTTTGCCACCAATACCGATTTTTTTGCGGCTTCTAAACGAATGGCATTTGCTTTTTGTAACGGCTGTGAGCCAAGTGCCATTTCATATACCATGGCCGGTTGTAAATCGGCAAAACTTGGAATAGGAATGTTACTGATATTAGGCGTCGCTACTTCAAAAGGAACTGCAGGGTCTAAATTTAATAAGCCTTGTAAATTCAAAATATTTTGTTCGTATCCGGTATAGGCTGCAATATAATTACTGCTATCAGAGGCAAGCTGCACCTGTATTTCAGCCAAATTCAATTCTGGTAAAGCGCCAGCGTCCACTCTTTTTTTAGTGATTTCTAATTGCGTTAATGTTTGGGCAATTTGTACTTGTGTGATTTTCACTTGCTCTGACGCTGCTAACACATTTAAATAAAAATTAGCCACGTTTAATGAGATGTCATTGGCAATTCTATCAATATCGGCAAGCGCTGCTTTAGCATTTAAGTCCGCAACGGCAACATTATTTTTAAGACTACCATAATTATAGAGTTGCATACCTCCGGA
Source organism: Sediminibacterium ginsengisoli (assembly GCA_945860335.1). Lineage (GTDB taxonomy): Bacteria > Bacteroidota > Bacteroidia > Chitinophagales > Chitinophagaceae > Sediminibacterium > Sediminibacterium ginsengisoli_B. The sequence goes on from CAMAQW010000161.1 coordinate 1,785, forward strand.
CAATCCTATGTTTTGAAATAAAAATTGTGTGGTAGCAAACGCATTGGTGGTAGGGTCGATGGATCTACCAAAACGCACACCGAGGCCAGAACTTCCTGTAACAGAAGGGTATAAAGCTAATTTTGACTGCTTGGCTTGTATTCCAGCAATTCGGGCCTGAATATCGGCTTGTTTAACAGAAATGTTGTGGCTGGTCGCATATTCTACACAACGTTTAAGGTCCCACTTTTCGGTTTGGGACTGTGCCTGTAACACAAATAAGGCAGCAAGTAGGGTAAATAATGATTTCATAGAACTACAAAAATAATGCATTCCATGCCCTTTGCCTTAAAATTTAGACAGACGGAAAGAAAGGGGGTATTTTGGCAATTTATGGGGTATGAAGGGTGAAATTGGCTACTCCCCGGTTTGGGAAGGCGTTTTTCGGTACCGGGCCGTCATAAAATAGAGGACCATAAAGGCCGCCAACACGGCAACACCAACCCCTGCCGTTTCCGGGGTTTGCATGGCGATACTAACGCCCACAAACAGGTAATTGGCTATAAAAAACAATGGGATCAGCGGAAATAACTTCATTTTAAATATGCCCGTACCATCAAGGTGTTTTGTTTTACTGCGAAGCTTAAAAATAGCAGCACTAGACGCTACCATACCAAAGCAATCTAAAAAAATAGTAAAGTTTAAAATCTTTTCGAAGGTTTGTGCAAAAAACAAAATTACAATACACACAGCGGCAAAAATGGTCAATGAAAAAACGAGTACGTCTGTTTTTTTATCTTGTTTAGAAAATATAGCAGGGAGGGTTCCTTCGGCACTCATCGCATACATGACCCTGGGGTTACTCATAAGTAGTGCGTTCACATAGGCTAGTACCCCAAAAAATAAAAAGAAAGAAAAAATATTGGCGGCCTGATCACCAAAAGTTTTTTGGATGAGCGCATATGCAATTTCACGTTCACCTTTCATATTGTCAAAACCAATAATCATGTAGTAACTAAAATTGGCGAGTAAATAAAGTCCAATAATAATAGCGATACCAATAAATATTCCTTTGGGTATGGTTTGCGATGGCTTGTCTACTTCGTTCCCAAAATTAATGGTTTGTTGATAGCCACCATAGGTAAATGAAACGGCAATTAAGCTAATACCAAAACTTTGAATCCAACCCATATTTGCTGTAGGAATAACCGGCGCAGATGCAGCGTGCAAAAGGGTTTCATGCGGAAAAAATAAAGCAGCAATGATCACCAAAATCATTGTGATTTTTATAAGCATTAAAATATTTTGCGCACGCGCACTCATTTTTAATCCCCGCAAATTGATAAAATAAAAAACTAATATAGCAGCAACACTTAAAAGTGCCTTATCGATATCAGACCAACTATGTCCAGGAAAAAGTTTAGCAATATACCCACTACCAATAAGTGCCACGCCACTTAAACTAGCGGCGTTACTAATTAAAATAATACAGTTGATGGCAAATGCAATACTTGGGTGATACGCATAAGAAAACACTTTATAATATCCACCCGTAACCGGGTATCTACTTCCAATTTCGGCATACGTGAGCGCCCCACACATGGCAACGATACCGCCCACAATCCATGCACTAAAATATACCGAAGGTGCTATGGCGTCTTTGGCACTTGTAGCTGCGGTTCTAAAAATTCCCATCCCAATTACAAGGCCTACCACAATCATGGTGAAGCTAAATAAATTCAATTTTTGTTTTGATTGCATAGGCAAGTGTATGGACTTAAATGTAGCAAACTTAAGCGAAGTTTTCAACGCTCGGTGCAAAACTAAATACATTCAATTGATATGCCTTATAAACAGAAGTACTACTTTTGTTTTGTAATTGGTTCTCGAATGTTTCGAGATTAAAAGGGAAGCAAGTGTAAATCTTGCGCTATCCCCGTAGCTGTAAACGCAAATAGGCAACCAACACCTCAGCCACTGTTCTAATATAGAATGGGAAGGCCCGTTGGAAGCGCGTGAGCCAGAAGACCTGCCAGTCACAAACCATCATTCACGGCTTTCGGGCGAAAAGCATGGAATGTAAATGCTGTATCAGCGGCTATTTATGTTTCTACCGTTTTAACACTTGAAAGCTCATTGTTCAAATTAAAAAAACAAACAATGGGCAAAAAATTAATGCTCCTCACCTTGCTATTTTCAGCGAAAATGGTAAGCGCACAACAAGACACCACCACACTCGATGAAGTTGTGGTGACGGCCAATAAAATGGCACAAAAACAATCTACCACCGGCAAGGTTGTTACCGTTATCACCAAATCTGATTTGGAAAAAATGGGTAACAAAAATTTAGCCACCTTACTTCAAGAACAAGTGGGGGTAACCGTTAATGGAAGTAGTAACAATGCAGGTAGTGTGCAAACGATTTTTACACGTGGCGCTTCTGGCGGTAGAACACTGGTATTACTCGACGGCATTCCGGTAAACGATCCTTCCTTTATCAACAACGATTTAGACTTAAACCTTTTTGCTACAAATAGTATTGAGCGCATAGAAATTTGCAGAGGTGCGCAATCAACCCTGTATGGTAGCGACGCTATTGCAGGTGTTATCAATATCATTACGACTAGCAAAGATATTTCGAGACCCTTACAAATAAATTCAAGCACTTTAGTGGGCAGTTTTGGTACGCAAAAAAATAATGTACAAGTAGCTGGCAAAAAAAATAAATGGACCTATTCCGGGCGTCTTGCGCATACCAATTCTAATGGATTTTCTGCGGTTGTAGACACTACTGGAAAAAATAATTTTGACGCCGATTTA
>CAMAQW010000162.1 GCA_945860335.1 Sediminibacterium ginsengisoli
AGCAAATGTTTATCCAGCTATTTATAACGCAGCATTGTGTACTGCCGAAGGTGGTAGAATTATTAGAGAACACTGCCCACATGCGCTTATTGGCACTAGTTTTTCTATTTCTGAAACCAAACCATTTACCAGTAGCGATAAAGATATTGCTGCTGCAAATAGAGCGGATGCGCTTTTAAACCGTTTGTTTATTGAGCCGGTACTAGGGATGGGGTTTCCGCAAATGGATCAATTTGATTTTTTAGATAAGTTACATATAGCAACAACGGCTTGGCGTTTTATTGATAAATTAAAATTTGATTTTGATTTTATTGGACTTCAAAATTATTTTTCGGTTACCATCAAGCACAACCCTTTAATACCGTATGTTTCGGCCTCCGAAGTAAGTGCTAAACAAAGAGGGAAACCGTATACTGCCATTGGATGGGAAATAGATCCCTTAAGTTTTTATGGGATGCTTAAAAGGTTTGGATCTTACGATGGTGTTAAACAAATTATTGTAACAGAAGGAGGTGCTTGCTTTAAAGACCATTTGCATAATGGGGTAGTAGACGATGTAGAACGTATTGAGTATTTTAAAGCGTATTTGGGCGCTGTATTGCAAGCAAAAAAAGAAGGTGTGCCTATAGGTGGGTATTACGCCTGGACACTTACCGATAATTTTGAATGGGCTTATGGTTATAGTACAAGGTTTGGACTGGTACACACCGATTTTGAAACACAATTACGCACCGTAAAAAATTCGGGCTATTGGTTTAGAAATTTTTTAAACGGCAAAGCTGTTTAAGCTTTCATTTTGTGTATCCGGCTGGCTTGACGGGCTTAATGCCTTTGCTTGTTCAATTACCTTTTGAACGAGTTGATAAGTGCTATAAGTAAGCTTTAAAGGCGTAGGAGCTGGTAAATCATACCATTTGGCAATGTCTACAAAAAATGTTGCATGCATTTTGTGTACAACAGGTACACCTAGTTGTTCTAGTGCAGCAGCATTACAAAGTTGTTCGTATTGGCCCCTGATAGGAAGACAAATTAATTTTTTACCCAAGTACAAAGCCTCGGCGGGTGTTTCAAAACCTGCACCCGTAATTACGCCAGCACTTTCAATCATACTTTTGGTAAACCCTTCGTTTGAAATAGGCATGAACCTAATATTTTTTTCGATCGTTTCTGTTTTTACATCTTTGGTAAAAACTTCAAACCTGATACCTGGCGCTTTATGTAGTTGATTGGTAATTACTTTTTTTGAATAGTGCGATAAATATACTGTTACGTGAGCTTTATTTATAGGCTGGGCTGCAATAATATCTGCTTTGATCACCGGGTTATAAATGCCGTTATCATACGCATTAAAGTGTAAGCCAAAATAGCTCGTAGCCGTTGCATAGTTTTTTAAAATCCATTCACCAATAAATTCTCTTTTTTTAGGCCTTGGTGATAAGGGACTTCTAAAACTTGCTTGGTGACCAAACTGTATACTCGGTTTATTTTTAAATTTACAAGCTAGTGAAGTTATACATTCAAAATCGTTGATTACAATGTCATAATCCTCTACTGGAAGGGCTTTGGCTTCTTTCCAGATTCTGGAAATAGAAAACTTCTTCCACATTTTATAGTAGTTTAAGCCACCTCTATTACCGTAAAATAGCGAAACCCCCTTGCTCTTATATTTAACTGGCAAAGTGGTAGGTAAATGACAATTTTCGCCGCTTAAAAAAACGTCTACTTGTCCATATTGCTCGAGGTAAGGTAGTAATTCTACAGCCCTACTTATATGTCCGTTTCCTGTTGCTTGTACCGCGTATAAAATTTTCAATTACTGCGCTATTAAACTATTAAAAAATAAAGCAACGTCTTTGGTAAGTACGTTAAGTTCAGGTAATTTATTTTCGTTGCTTGAAATAGGAACTACTTTTGCCGCTTCCTCTTTTTCATTGTATTGATGGATGTTCCACTCACCATTTACAAATTCAAGTGATGTTAAATTTTCTATCCAATCGCCACTGTTTAAATACATCACTGACCCGTGCTCGTTGGTTACCATGCGTTTTTGCGGCTGATGAATGTGGCCACAAATCACATAGTCATATCCCTGTTCTATGGCGAGTTCTGCAGCAGTTTGTTCAAAATTCCCAATCCAAGAAACTGCTTTTTTAACGCTATTTTTTACCTTTTTGCTAAAGCTCATTTTTTCTTTGCCCATTAGTTTAAGGGCCCAGTTTATGGCACTGTTCATCATGATAAGTAAATCGTAACCGTGACCGCCAAGCTTTGCAATAATTTTTGCACTACCTTTTGTAGTGGCATCAAAAATATCACCATGAAAAATCCAGGTTTTTTTACCATCTAAATCCAGCACCACTTTATCTGTTAAGGTAAAACCACCCATTTCTAGGTCGGTGTATCGGCGAAGGGCTTCGTCATGATTACCCGTAATGTAGTATACCTTGGTGCCCTTACTTAATAAACTAAAAATTTGTTTGATGACCTGCATGTGTGCAGCTGGAAAATAGTGTTTCTTAAACTGCCAGATATCAATGATATCGCCATTTAAGACCAATACCTTGGGAGCTACACTTTTTAAATACGTTACAATTTCTTGGGCGTGGCAGCCAAATGTGCCGAGGTGTAAATCACTTAGAACAAGGACGTCAATGTCTCTTTTTTCCATGGGGTTAGTTTGTCAAAGTAAGGATTCTAATATGAACAAATCTTTACGCCTTTGTTAACAAATTGTAACTTTAAGCTCATACAGGTTTCATTACTTTGCTTGTTTTGTAATATCGCGTTGCATAAATTCATATACTATGTCTAAGTTTACTTATATACCTCGCGACCTTAGTTGGTTAAGTTTTAATGGAAGGGTTTTACAAGAAGCCAATGACCCATCTGTTCCATTAAAAGAGCGTATTCGTTTTTTAGGTATTTTTTCCAATAACCTCGACGAGTTTTTTAGGGTGCGTGTGGCTACCTTAAAGCGTATGATTGAACTGAAGGGGAAGGGTAAAAAATTAGACATGCATTTGGAGGCCCATTCTCAAAGTATATTAGACGCCATTCAAACCATTGTATTAGAACAACAAAATGAGTTTAACAGAATTTGGAAAAATATTGTAAGGGATTTAAAAAAAGAAAACATTGCGCTTGTTGATGAAAAACATTTATCGAGAGAGCAGCTTGTTTTTGTAAAAGAATTTTTTGAACATCAAGTGCGTGGTAATGTAATCCCACTGATGGTGGAGTCCATTGCTCAAATGCCCTATTTGCGTGATAAAAGTATTTACCTAGGTATTGTGATGCGCAAAAAAAATAGCGCCTATAAAAGTAAGTATGCTTTAATTGAAGTTCCGGTATCGGCGGTAGGTAGATTTGTGGAGCTACCTACTAAAACTGGTGGTCATCAAATTATTTTACTAGAAGATATTATCAGAATTAACCTGCCTGTTATTTTCTCTTATTTTGGATACGATTATTTTGAGTCTGCTATATTTAAAATTACCAAAGACGCTGAAATTGATATTGACAATGACCTGAGCAGTAATCTTATCGAAAAAATTGAAAAGGGCTTAAAAAATAGAAGAAAGGGAAAGCCGGTAAGGTTTGTGTATGACAGGGAAATGGACGCGGGTTTACTCGACTATTTAATTAGAAGGTTAAACCTAAATCAAAAGAGTAATATTATTCCGGGGGGTCGCATTCATAATTTTAGGCATTTTATGGACTTCCCAGATATTGTGAAGCAAAAAAGTATTCGGAAAGCATCTTTAACCCACCCCGAATTAAGCCGAAGCTTGCGTGTAACCGATGTGGTACTCAAAAAAGATGTAATGCTTCATTTTCCATACCACAGTTTTAACCCAGTTATTGATTTACTGCGAGAGTCTGCGATGGATCCAGATGTGGTTTCAATAAAAATTACGGCCTACCGTTTGGCGCCAGCATCTAAAGTAATCAATGCACTTATTAATGCGGCAAGAAATGGAAAGCAGGTAACTGTGATGTTGGAGGTTAAAGCCAGATTTGATGAAGAGGCCAATTTGGAATGGAAAGATGTATTGGAGCAGGAAGGTATTACGGTATTATATGGCATACAAAATATGAAAGTGCACGCTAAAGTTTGTGTGATAAAAAAGCGTGAGAAAAATAAAACATTACAGTATGGTTTTGTAAGCACAGGTAATTTGCATGAAAAAACAGCACGCGTTTATGGTGATCATTGCCTTCTAACAAGTAACCGAAATATCATGGCGGATATTAATAAGATATTTCAGTTTTTGGAGTATCCCGAAAAAGGATATGGACCGCTTGAACGTTGTAATACTTTAATGGTGTCGCCCATTAGTATGCGAACTGGGATTGAAGGTTTAATCAATCATGAAATTAAGCAGGCTAAAGCTGGTAAAAAAGCAGCTATCACCATTAAATTAAATTCACTCAGTGATGTAAGTTTAATTAAAAAATTAAATGATGCAGCTGTTGCAGGCGTTACAATTAATATGATTGTACGAGGTATATTTTGTGCGCTAGTAGATCATAAAAAGTTTAATAC
>CAMAQW010000163.1 GCA_945860335.1 Sediminibacterium ginsengisoli
TTTGAAAGTTTGGAGCCACATGAAATTGGTAAATATCCAGATGCGCCTGGTGTTAAGCAGGTATTTATCAATGCAAAAGTGGTTGATTTAGCAGGTGAAGTTTGGTCTTACAATGAGGGCTGCTTAAGTATTCCAAATATTAGAGAAGATGTTTCAAGACACGAAACAGTAACTCTAGAATATCAAGACGAAAACTTTAACACCCATACCAAAACATTTAATGGCATAACAGCCCGTGTAATTTTACATGAGTACGATCATATAGAAGGCAAATTATTTATTGATTATCTAAAGCCACTTCGTAAAAAATTACTCCAAGGAAAACTAAACGATATCTCTAAAGGCAAAACCCGCATCGATTATAAAATGATTTTTATAAAATGATAAAGTATACTTGGTTGTTGTTGTTTTTAATAGGAGGAGCAGTGCATGCACAAGACTCCACTATTGCAATAGACAATCAGTCTTTTACATTATCAGAAGTAGTGGTTCGTAATAATTTTGATTACAAAGCGGTACTCGCTGCGATCAAACAGGACACTACATTTTACAAAGCATTCAGAAACCTTCGCATCATTGGATTTTCTTCTTATAACAGCATTCAAATGCTTGATAAAGAAGGTGCCGTTAAAGCTTCTTTAAATAGTAAAACGCGTCAAAACCATGTTGGTAATTGCCGAACCATGGATATTTTAGAAGAGCAAACCACCGGCAATTTTTATTCGGCTACTGGCAAGTACAATTACCTCACACCTGAATTATATGCCAGTTTATTTTTTACCAAAGGAAAAATTTGTGGCGAAAATAATATTGTAAAGGGTCGTAACTTATTAACGAGTAGTAAGTCTGGCATGGAAAAGCACAAAGACCAATTAAAAATGCTTTTTTTTAATCCAGGAAAAAAAATCCCTGGCATCCCGTTTATTGGTGACAAGCTCGACTTATATGATGAAGCTGCACATGAACTCTACGATTACCGCCTAGATGTGGTGGATTACAAAGGAACACTTTGTTATTTATTTTCTATCAAACCAAAAGAGAGCCTCGGTTTTTTTAAAAGTGATAGGGTGGTAGTGGATCAAATGAATACTTGGTTTGATTTAAAAACCCTAGAAGTACTGGGTCGTAATTACGCCTTAAGTTATAAAGCAGGCGTATATGATTTTGATGTTACCATGGAAGTGGAAATGACAAAATTTAATGGACTCACGGTTCCTAAAACACTCAGGTACAAGGGCAACTGGGATGTGGTTTTTAAAAAACGGGAACGCGCTATTTTTACGGCTACACTATTTGATTACAATTAAGGGCGTGTAATTAGTATGGCTAGGCTAAAAACTGGTCATGTATATAGTCTACAACCTCAATTAAGCTATTATTTTGCTTGTATACTGCTAGTTGCCTGTCGGCGCCTGTGCCTGCCTTAAATAGGCTGTCAATAGCCGATAATGTGTCTCTGCTTCCCAATTCGTTAAGGGTGTCATCTACAAAGTCTAGTAGCTCATAAATAAGTGCCTTGGTTTCTACTTCTGTTTCTTTACCAAAATCGATAAGGGTCCCATCAATTCCGTACCTGCTAGCCCTCCATTTATTTTCATTGATCAGCGAGCGCTGGTAATTCATGAAATTTAAATTTTGGTGACGGAGCTTATAAATTTTAGCGCATATTGCCTGAAACAATGCCGCAATAACGGTGGTTTCTTTAATGGTTAATGGCACATCACAAATTCTAAATTCGACGGTATTAAATACAGGATGTACCCTAACATCCCACCATATTTTTTTAGCGTTGTCTATGCAATTGGTTTTTATAAGTAGGTTTACATAGTTTTCGTAATCCTCAATGGTTTCAAAATAATCGGGAATGCCTGTTCGCGGAAATTTATCAAACACTTTTGTACGGTAAGATTTATAACCGGTAAGCCTACCTTCCCAAAAAGGAGAGTTGGTGCTAAGTGCATATACGTGGGGTAAAAAATACCGCGCTGTATTGGCTATATGCATGGCCATTTTTCTATCCTCCATACCAACGTGCACATGAAGTCCAAAAATTAAATTACTCCTAGCAGCATCTTGTAATTCATTGACAATTTGATTGTACCTGACATGATCTGTAATAAGTTGATTTTGCCAATGGCTAAATGGATGTGTTCCTGAAGCACCCACCCATAAGTTTAATTCACCTGCTATGGTGGATACAATTTGTCGGAGCGAGGTAACTTCTTTTTGCGCTTCTTCTATGCCCTTGCAAATGTCGGTGCCTACTTCTACTACGGCTTGATGCATTTCGGCCTTTACCTTGTCTTTTAGTATTTTTTGGCCTTCCACTACAATTCGCTGCTCATGGCTCGTTAATTCTTTTGTGACAGGATCAATAACCATATATTCTTCTTCTACACCAAGTGTAAAAAGGGTAGGCGATACGCTAGACATGTTGTGTTATTTTGTGTTGCAAATGGAGCAACTAAAAATACCTCGTTTTTCTCATAAAAAAAAGGTCGAATCAATTAAGATTCGACCTTTTTAGTGTCTTGGTATATTGTAATACTAGAAGTTAAAACGTAAACCAACTTGACTGATCCATCTTGCAGCATAAGCAGCGTTTGTTGTGGTGCTTACACTCCATGGAGTTCTGATAGTTGGGTTAAATCTAAAACCTGTTGGTGTTAAATCTGTTGCACTAACATATCCTCCAAAAGTAACAAGAGAGAAGTTATCGTTTGCTTGGAAGTAGTTTCTACCCCAAGTTCTGTTGATCATGTTACCAAAGTTAAACACATCATATGTTAACTGGAATTGGTAGCGCTTAGCACCTACTTTAATATTAAAGTCTTGTGCAATTTTTAAGTCAACAATATTTGTGAACGGCGTACGAGAACCATTTCTTTCAGCAAATTTACCACGGTTGTTTCTGAGGTAAGGATTAGACTGAATAAATGCTTCTAACGCATCTTTTTGTTGCTGTGCAGAGTAAGTAACGCCAGCAACAGTATTTGTAGCAAAAGACATAGCAGCTAATTGTGCTTGTGTAGGGATGAACAATAAATCGTTCGTTTCACCAGTATTTACGTCTCTTACAGGGCTACCTGCATAAGTGAAACTGATTGGAGAACCAGATTGTCCTGTGTAAGCAAGTGTAATGGTAGTTGCTAAAGATTTTTTAGCATATTCGAACTTCTTGCTTACGTATGTGAAAATTCTGTGACCAGCACTGAAATCTGAATTTGAACGACCAATAAAGTTACGTCCGTTTACTGTTTCCATAAAACGCCATTGGCTAAAGTTTACAGAGCTAGTACCATCGTTAACTGCTACTGCATTACCAAAGGTATAGTTTACATCAAATGCAAAACCAGTGTTGGTACGCTTACTTGCAGTTAATGTAAAGCTATAAGAATAACCAGTTTTACCTTGGTTGTTACTTAATAAGATAGCATTGTCATAAGGGTTAGAACCATCAGCATTTAAAGGAATACGACCATTGTTGGTAGTAGAATAAACGTTTCTGCTTCCAAAACCACTAGAAACACCTACTGGAGGTAATAAGTTAATATTAGTGTAGTAGATTTCATTTAAGTTTTTGCTAAATACACCTTCTAAGGTACCAGACCAACCGTTACCAAATTTCTTATCAAGTGCAATTGACGTTCTAAATAATTTAGGTGTGCTAAATTCAGCAGCAACTAAGTTAAGAGGACCTTTTGTTACACCTGCTCCAACTTGTGCAGGAGTCCATTGGTTGTTAGGATCAGGTCTGAAACGAATCGTATTTAATTGTGTAGCGTTAGCTGAGTAACCACCCACAAAAATACCATTGTTGTTGTACAAGCCACCAGGCCATACTAAAGGAATACGTCCTGTAAATAAACCTAAACCACCACGTACAATTAAATTTTCTTCAGGGATTTTGTATGTAAAGCCAACTCTTGGCGAAAAGGCGATAGGTACTTTTGGCGTTAAACCTGATTTTGCACCTTGTAAATCGTAGTATTGAGAAAACTTAGGAATCGCAACGTTATTGGTATAATCGTCTGCCCAAGGGATACTTAAAAACTTGTAGTAGTCTGCGCGGATACCAAAGCTCAATGTTAAATTATCTGTAGGTCTTAATTCATCATTTAAGAACATAGATCCCTTAGCAATTTTGAATTTAGCAGCAGCATCTGTGTTATCTCCTTTGCCATTGTCAACCATAGAAAAACCATATTGGTAGTTTTGAGGTCTTGCATTGGTTAAGAAGTCATTTAAGTTCGCATAGGTATAGTTACCAAATGTATTTTGAATGAATGTGTTAAATACATCATTGTATTCATAATCAACACCAAATTTAAGTGCGTGTTTACCAAGCGTTACTTTAAACTCATCGTAAAAAGACCAGTTCTTTTGCGTTAATAAGTTTGCAGTTGAACTGTTATCTGGTCCAAAAACAATGGCGCCAGAACCGTCGTTGATACGAACTCTTGGAAATGCTTGACCTAATGGACCTCTGTCATCATTTACATCTGTATAGGTAAC
>CAMAQW010000164.1 GCA_945860335.1 Sediminibacterium ginsengisoli
GGAACGTCTTGACGCGTAGCACCTGCAGCGTTACCGCTCACTTTTGCTAATGAAAAACCAAGCACTGTTTCAAAGTTGTGGTCTTGCTTAAATTTAAAATTATAGTTTGCAAAAGACTCCCAAGTGTAATTGAAGTTGCTCACTTTTTCGTGTGCTACACTGTTAAATCTACCAAGAACTGTAGAACCATCCGCATTCATTGAATTGTCTACGTTTTGCGGGCCATAAAATACAAGTGGGTTAAAGCTTTTAGCATTACCATCATACTTTGTATAGCCAAAACGAGAAGACAATGTTAGGTTGTTTAACACCTTGTATTGCAACTCAAATTTTCCGTAGATTTTAGAACCTACATTTGAGTTATAGGTGTTCTCTAATTTTGTTAGCGGATTAAAAATTTCAGATAATAATAAATTACTGAAACCATATTTACCTGCTGTATTAGGAACATTATTTAATACGCTTACGGTTGGATCAAAATTGATCGCACTACCAATAACACTATTAAATGAGTTCTCTTGGATTCCTTTAGAGTTTAAAGTAACTGCAGTAGTATTTAATAAGAACTTTAGTTTCTTAGAAACATCAAAAGTTAAGTTGGCAGAAAAGTTACCTCTATCAAAACGAGATTTATCATTTCCTCCTACAATACCACCCTGGGTTAAATAACCCGCAGATAAAAAGTAGGTCATATTTTCACTACCACCTTGCGCTGCAATCGTATGAGATTGCATTGCAGCTCTTTTAAATACTTGGTCTTGCCAATTGGTTCCTACACCTAATAAAGAAAGGTTTGGAAAAACAATAGGGCCACCAGCTGTGGTGCTACCTTCATTAATCATGGCAGCATATTCTGTAGCGTTTAAAACACCAAGGGTGTTCATCACTTCTTGCACACCATAGTTACTATTAATAGTAATCGCTGCTTTTTGGTTTTTTCTACCGCCTTTGGTAGTAACCACAATAACACCATTTCCACCTTTAACACCAAATATGGCAGTGGTAGCAGCGTCTTTTAATACGTTAATTGACTCAATATCTGCAGCGTTAATAGCGTTAAGATCGGTAAGTGTTTGAGGAACCCCGTCAATGATCACAACTGGGTCAGTACCAGAAAAAGAAGGAATACCTCTGATTAATACCGTTGGCTTAGAACCAGGTGATCCAGATTGAATTACATTAACACCAGACGCCTTACCTTGTAAAGCCTCTTCCGTTCTTACGGGTTTTAGTTTTTCGATATCACTTGACTTTACAGTTGAAATAGCACCAGATATTTTGGTTACTTTTTGAGTACCATAACCTACTACTACTACATCACCAAGTGTATTTGCAGGATTTTGCTCTAAAGAAACCTCTACTTCACCTGCTTTTACCACCGTAACCTTGGAGGTAATTAAGCCTGTGTAAGTGATTTCTAAAACAGAACCTACAGCTGTGTTGAGTGAAAACCGGCCATTGGCATCGGTGAGGGCAACAGATTTGCCCTTAACAGAAACAGAAGCCCCTACTAGCAATTCGCCAGTATTTTTGTTTTTTACGCTACCGGTAACGGCAATTGACTGAGCATAAAGCGTTTGTACGCTAAGCCCGAGCATCAAAACAAGGCACATAAGAATAAATCTTATTTTCATAATGCAATCGTTTATGTGAAAGAAAAAAAATGAATATTTGGCAACGTAAAAATAGTAACAGACACTACAAAATCTTTATTGTTTAACACTTCAATACTACATCACTATTTTTAACTAATTGATTATCAATAATGTAAATTACTTCAATACTACATCAATGAACATTTCATATATTTAAGTTTTAATAAAATCTTTGAGCAGTGAAAAAAATACTCTTTTTACTTCTTCTACCCCTTTTTGCAATCAGCCAAAACACTATTGGCCTTCCAGATATTATAAATTACTCTAAACTATCTTACAACGCAGGACTGCAGAACTGGGATGTTAAACAAGACAAAAACGGAATTGTTTATTTTGCCAACAATGAAGGCTTATTAAGTTTTGATGGGAAAAACTGGAAACTCTACCCGCTGCCCAATAAAACCATTGTTAGATCGGTAGCCATTGGAAGTGACCATAAGATATACGTGGGCGGGCAGGATGAACTTGGTTATTTTGCCCCAAATGCCAACGGTAACCTAGTTTATTATTCACTTACCGCATTAATTCCGGCAAAACACAGGTCTTTTGAAGACGTTTGGGACATTGTTTCGTCTGGATCAGCCCTATTTTTTAGATCTCCCAATAAAATCTTTCAGTACACTGGCGGCGCTATTACGGTATTTAAAGCCCCCTCAGAATGGGCCTATTTAACAAGTTGCAACGGAAAATTGTACGCCCACGACTACCAATCGGGCCTTATGGCATTTGAAAATGACAATTGGCAACCCGTGGTAACCAATTATAGTTTTTCAAAAACTGATCCCATTACAGGCATGATCCCAAGCGGATCGGGCGCCATCATTACAACCCTTAAAAGCGGGATACTTTACTTTAACAATAATATCATTACCCCAATCAAGTCGGGAGCTGCCAATTTTTTACAAAATGAACGGATTTACAGTGCCATAGCCATTAATAAAGAATGGACGGCCCTGGCAACAAGCAATAGTGGCGTGTACATTATCAATAACAGAGCCGAAATCATTCAAAAGTTTTCAAGTACCGAAGGACTGCAGAGCAATAATATTTTAAGCATCTTTTTAGACAACAAACAAAATTTGTGGCTTGGACTAAATAATGGACTGGATTTTATTGCCTACAACAGTGCCATCAAACATATTTCACCCAAATTACTCGACGAATCAGGTTATACCGCTATGATTCAAAACCAACAACTCTATATTGGAACATCCAATGGACTTTATACGGTTGCACTTCAACCCTTACATGATTTAAGTTTTAGTAAAGGAGATTTTTCGTTGGTGCAAAATACAAGCGGACAATCATGGGGACTTTCTCTGATCAATAATAAATTATTATTAGGCCATCATGAAGGCGCGTTTTATGTAAACAAAAATACGGCTACTTCCTTTTCCACTAAACCAGGATTTTGGAACTTTACACCGCTGGGTAACATGTCGCCTGCTAGCATCGTAGTTGGTGGCACTTATAGAGGACTTACCATTTTTGATGCAAAAGCCAATGAACTTTTTCAAACATTAGATATTCCAAACTTTATTGAATCCTCGAGGTATGTAACCATTGATGCCGAAGAAAATATTTGGGTGTCGCATCCTTACCATGGCGTATATAAAATTGAAAAAAATATTGATGAACAATATACCACCAAGCAATATCAGAAAAAAGAAGGACTGCCCGCTCTACTCAACAACCACATTTATAAAATAAAAAATAGAATTGTAGTTGGTACAGAAAACGGGGTATATGAGTACAATTCCGAAAAAGAAAGGTTTGAAGTCGCCTCTAGCTACACTTCACTTATAGGCAACCAAAGTATTCGATATTTGAAAGAAGATAAAGAAGGTAATATTTGGTTTATCCATGAAAAAGTATTGGGTGTGATTGATTATACTGGTAATCAACCACAGGTCATTTATATCCCTGAACTGAACGCCAAAATGTTAAGTGGCTTTGAATATATCTATGCAATAGATGGTAGCAATATTTTTTTAGGTGGCGAGAAAGGATTCTATCATATCAATTATGAAAAATATAAAAAGCTAGCGCCCGCATTAAATGTTCAAATCAGATCGGTGCATATTATTGATAATCTAGACAGTACTTTATTTGGTGGTTACTTCAAAAATGTAAATGAAAACCAAGTACAAGAACCAAACAGTATCCCACAGGTTGCTTACCGTTTTAAAACCATGCACTTTGACTTTACATCGGTTGCCTTTGGGTTTCAAAACAACCTAGAATATAGTTATAGACTCAAAGGTTTTGAAAACAACTGGTCTGCGTGGACTAAAAGAACAGAAAAAGAATATACCAATTTGGTGCCAGGCAGTTATACGTTTGAAGTAAAAGTTAGAAACAACCTAGGCAATGAATCAGCAGTATCAAGCTATCAATTTAAAATTAATGCGCCATGGTACCGTACACTATTTGCGTATCTACTTTATTTTATTGCTATTGGATTTGGTGTTTATAAACTTCATATATACCAGCGTAAAAAGTTTAAAGCGCAGCAGCAAAAATACGAGCAGGAGCAACAACGTTTAAGATACATCCACGAACTAGAAATTAATAAATCTGAAACCGATATAGTTACGCTTCAAAATGAAAAACTAGAAGTAGAAATTGAATATAAAAATTCTGAACTAGCTTCTTCAGCGATGCATATTGTAAAAAAAGGCGAACTACTTACCAAGGTTAAAAGCGAACTAGGTAGTATCATAAAAAAAATCGACAATGAATATGCTATTACCGAATTAAAGAAAATGGTAAAGGCACTCAATGATGACGAAAATTTAGACCAAGAATGGGAGTACTTTACCAAACACTTTGATAAGGTGCATTCCGATTTTATTGT
>CAMAQW010000165.1 GCA_945860335.1 Sediminibacterium ginsengisoli
GATACTATTTTTTATATTAGTAACGGACGCATTCCGGTAAGAGATAAAAGTTATAACTGGAAAGCAACATTACCAGGTAATACGAGCAAAACACTTTGGACAGACCTTCATCCGTTATCCAATTTACCCCAGGTGCTGCAACCAAAAGCCGGATATGTTTACAATACCAACCACTCCCCTTTTCACAGCACAGAAGGTACAGACAATCCATTGGTAAAAGATATTACCATGGGATACGAAACCCTAGAAAACAATAGGAGTATGCGTTTTGCGGAACTTATGCAACCACTCAACAAAGTAAGTTACGAAGATTTTAAACGCATCAAATTTGATAGACAATTTCCTTCTTCATTTTATTTCCCTAGTAAAATAGACAGCGTGTTTTTATTAAACAGCTCCGAATTCCCAGACATTGCAGACATCATTACCCAACTAAATAACTGGAACAGAAATTCAGATGCAGAAAGTATTGGCGCAGGCACTTTCTTTTTTGTGCAGGCCGCTGCTAATAAAAACAAAGCACTTTATTTACAAAATAAGTCTATTAGTAAAACACTAGCCGCTCAACTTTTAAGAGAAGCCAAACAAACCATGTTAAAAGATTTTGGCAAAACAAATATTGCACTTGGAGAAGTCCAAAAATTAGTGCGTGGCACAAAAGAAATTCCGCTACCTGGACTACCAGATGTACTTGCACCTATGTATTCGGTTCCATACAAAGACGGTAAATGGAAAGGCAACCAGGGAGACGCATACATAGAACTGGTAAGGTTTACAAAGGATGGCCCACAAATTGAATCACTCAATGTTTATGGCGCTTCTGCTAAAAAAGATTCGCCACATTACACCGATCAAATGGAAATGTTTACGCGTCAACAAACAAAAAAGATGACACTAAATAAAGCAGAAGTGTATAAAAACGCCAAAAGCATATACCATCCTCAGTAAAGACCTACTACAAGAAGGCTGCTAGATGTGATGTGATTTGTTTGGTTTCAATAATAAAACCATCATGCCCATAATTAGAATCGATTTCTACTAGCGCAGCACTCGGTAAATGAGCTGCCATAAAACGCTGCTCTTCCAGTGGACATAAAATGTCACTTTTAATACCAATAATGAGTGTTGGAATTGTGATACTTTTTAAGGTTTGCATTAAATCCATGCCTCTTCCTCTAGATATATTATGGCTATCCATAGATTTAGTGAGTAACCAATAGGTATAGGCATTAAATCTTTGAACGAGCTTGTCACCTTGGTAATTGATATAGGAAGCCGCTTTATAGCTATCTATTTTTTCTGAATCAGGATCGGTTTGTGCCTCCTTAAAAATTTGATAATTTCGGTAGGTTAACATGCCAATGGCACGCGCCGCTTTTAACCCGGCATTACCAGCATTTGCATCCATGTTTTTCCATGTTGCATCTGCTTCAATCGCTAAACGTTGTGCGGTATGAATAGCAACACCCCAGGCACTCTCAGAAGGTGATGTTGCAATTAAAAATAATTTTTGAATAACAGCAGGTTCAAGTAGCGCCCATTCAAGTACTTGATATCCACCCATACTACCACCCATTAAAAGTGCAATAGACTTAATACCGAGGGCTTCTCTTAAAATAACATGTGCCTTTACCATATCCCTAATGGTTACAGTAGGAAAATTTGAAAAGTATGGAACGCCTGTATTTGGATTGTCGGTTAATGGCCCTGTAGAACCATAACAAGAGCCAATAATATTTGCACACACAATAAAATAATCCTGCTCCTTAATGAGTGCATCATTTCCTATTAAACCCTTCCACCAATCCCGCGCATCCGCATTTGCCGTTAATGCATGACATACCCATACTACATTGGTACCAGCTGCATTAAGCGTTCCATAGGTATGGTAGGCAATAGTTAAGCTAGGCAACACCTCGCCACATTCTAAAACGAACGGCTGTTTGTATTTTAGGTATTGGATTTGAGACTGCATGTCACACAAAATAACTACAAGTTCATCACTAGACATAAAATATTTTAGAAAGCGAGTGGTGGTAGCTAGTATACGAAGCTTACCTTTGTTGCAAAGCACACTATCCCAATATGTCAAAGCCGCAAACAGACGCCATAAGAATTAGAACTACGCAAACAAATGAAATGGAACATAGCAGTCCACTTTTTTTGACGAGCAGCTTTTGTTTTGATGACGCCGAAAGTATGCGCGCTGCTTTTGCCGATGAAACCGATGATAATATCTACAGTAGATTTAGCAATCCAAATGTGCAGGAATTTACAGATAAAATTTGTGCACTAGAAGGTGCCGAAGCTGGTTACGCAACCGCGTCTGGTATGAGTGCTGTTTTTGGCTCCTTTATGGCGCTATTAAAAAAAGGCGACCATTTACTTTCTTGTAATTCTATTTTTGGGAGTACCCATACCGTGATTGCAAAATACTTGCCTAATTATGGCATTGACACATCTTATGTGTTAGCCACCGCAACAGAAGCGGAGTGGGAAGCTGCCATTACGCCTGCTACTAAAATGATTTATTTAGAAACCCCTACCAACCCGGGTTTAGATATTTTAGATCTAGAAATGATTGGACGCGTTGCTAAAAAACACAATATCATTTTAAATGTAGACAACTGTTTTGCAACGCCCGTAAACCAGCGTCCCATAGACTTTGGCGCAGATCTAGTGGTTCACTCAGCAACAAAATGGATAGATGGACAAGGTAGAGTTTTAGGTGGTATAGTAGTGGGTAAAAAAGAACTGATTAAAGATATTTATTTGTTTTGCAGAAGTACAGGACCTGCACTTTCCCCATTTAATGCTTGGTTATTAAGCAAGAGTATCGAAACATTAGATGTGCGCATGGAAAGACATGCATCCAATGCTTTATTTATTGCAGAAGCCCTCGAAAATCATGCAGCCATTGCAACACTGCGCTATCCTTTTTTAGCAAGTCATCCACAACAAGCAGTTGCTAAAAAACAAATGACAAATGGCGGTGGTATTGTTTGCTTTGAATTAAAGGGCGGACTAGAAGCTGGTAAAACATTTTTAAACAACCTAAAAATGTTGTCACTCACCGCTAACCTTGGAGACACCAGAAGTATTGCTTCTCACCCTGCAAGCACTACACACGCAAAATTATCCGAGGCAGAAAGACTTGCCGTAAACATTACACCCGGACTCATCCGTATTAGTGTAGGACTAGAGCACAGAGACGATATACTTGCAGATATTACAGGAGCGCTTGCAGCTATTTAGCCGCATACTGAATACCACCTAATATATGTATTAGAAACAAGGGATCTTCATATGATTCGTTGGTATGTCCAAGCTCAGTATAAAAGGCTTTACCTCCATCAAATTTATGGTACCAGGCCATTGGATGCGAAGCGCCCATTTCACCACCTTCATACGATTTTTCATCAATAGTTATAAGTATTTGCAAGCCTGGTTGCATGTCTTTAAAATTATACCACTCATCAAAACGTTTCCACTGCGCAGGTAAATGTTTGGTAGATGCATGTTTACCATCTAATACATTTAATACCGCCTCTTGTTGCCTCGGATGACTTTTAAAATAACCACCCACGAGTTGATTGTACCATGGCCATCCATACTCTGTGTCGGTAGCGGCGTGGATTCCTACAAAACCTCCCCCATTATTAATGTATTTTTTAAATGCCGCTTGCTCCTGATCATTAAAAACATCGCCGGTAGTGCTCATAAAAACAATAGCATGATACGTATCTAAATTTGGTTGTAAAAAAGTAGCCGACTCAGAAGTCGTATCTATTTGCATATTGTTAGCCTTGCCTAATTTTTGAATGGCCGCAACAGCCACTGGAATAGAACTATGATAGTAGCCTTTTGTTTCAAAAAACACCAATATTTTAAGTGGCTTTGGGGCATTTACGCCCGCTGAAACAGCACCAAAAATACCGAGTGCAATGAATAAGAAAGCAATGCGTAAAAGGTTTGATTTATTTTTCATAAATAACATTTGAAAATTACTTAAATTGAACCCTAATGTAAGAAAAACGATTAACAATTTGCCTATGAAAATGAAAACAGGAATCATGCTAGCTACCATGATGTTTTTACAATATTACATTTGGGGTGCCTGGTATGTAACCATGGGTCCATACATGGACAATTTATTTAAAGGAGAAGGTCAAAATGTAGTGGATCTTGCTAAAGGCGCTACTTATGGCGCTGGCGCTATTGCTACCATGCTCTCTCCTTTTTTTGTTGGCATGATTGCAGACCGTTTTTTTGCTGCACAAAAAATCATGGGCATCTTACACCTTATTGGAGCAGCGCTACTATTTTATGCTACAAAAATGACAGCTACCACAAGTTTTTACTGGGTAATCCTTGCCTACTCTTTACTATACATGCCAACCATTGCATTAAGTAACAGTGTTGCATTTGCACAAATGAGTGACCCGGGTAAACAGTTTCCATGGATTCGTGTTTTTGGTACACTGGGTTGGATTGTGGCTGGACTTGTG
>CAMAQW010000166.1 GCA_945860335.1 Sediminibacterium ginsengisoli
CCTTTTTCTTTAATGAGCTTTTGGCAAAATTCAGATCTTTTCCAAGATTCTTTTGGACACTCATCTCCACCAATATGAATATAGGTAGAAGGGAATAAGGCCATCACTTCATCTAATACATTTTGTAAAAATGTAAAAGTGTTATCTGAAGGCACAAATACATCATCAAATACGCCCCATGTTTCTTGAACAATTTTAGTGCCTGGCTTTTTTAAAGCCTCAAGTGTAGCGGCACTATGCATGGTAGGAATGGCAGGTGTAGATTCATTTGGAAAACAACTAAGCTCTGGGTATGCAGCAATAGCAGCACTTGCATGACCTGGCATTTCTATTTCAGGAATGATGGTTACAAATCTATCTGATGCGTATTTTACAATTTCTTTGATTTGTGCTTGGGTATAAAATCCACCATATCTAGTATTGTTACTTCCTTTACCAGGGTAACGGCCAATAATATTCGCATTACGAAAACCGCCTACAGTTGTTAATTTTGGATATTTTTTGATTTCAATTCTCCAACCTTGGTCTTCAGTTAAATGCCAGTGAAACGTATTTAATTTGTACATCGCAATAAAGTCAATGTATTTCTTTACAAAGTCCATTCCAAAAAAGTGACGGCCTTCATCTAAGTGCATGCCTCTATATACAAATCTTGGTTGATCTTGAATGCTTACTGCCGGAATATTTAATGAAGCAGATTTTTGAATCGGTAATAATTGAATCAGTGATTGTACGCCATAAAATACACCTTCTTCGTTGGCGCCAGTAATAACAACACCATTACTTGAAGATTCTAATGTATAGGTTCCCTTAGGCGCTTTTGAATTATTATTTACTAAACTAATAGCATTTTTTGCACTAGTGCCGACAGTTACCTTTAATTGAAAGCCATAAAATTCTTGCAAAAATTTATTAAAAAAGTTCGCCGCTTTTTGCTGACCTGCACTTTTAATTTGCAGTATTGTTTTTGCAGAAATGCTAAATGAGCCTTCCTTTTTTGTTACACTAGTAGGCTGCGGAATTATACTAATATCTTGTGCATTCGTAAACATGCAAACTAGCAGGGAAATGGCTGTAAATACTTTTTTCATAGGGTATGCAATTATTGATTCTCTAAAATAAAAAAGATTCCTCGTTTTGAGGAATCTTTTAGGGATTAATATTAATATTTTGTCATTATTTGACCGTTGTGAGCTTAATTACGTTGGTAGGTAAGTGTTCTGCAATTGGGGTACTGCCGGTATTTACCACTACATCACCTTCTTTTACAAATCCACGCTCTTTTAGGATGTTAATTTGGTCGGTAACAATATCATCCAAACTTTCTTCTTCGGCGTAGTAAAAAGCACGAACGCCCCAGCTCAAGCTTAACTGATTTACCAACGATCTTTCTTTGGTAAAAATAAATAGTGGAGAAGAAGGTCTAAAGCTACTTAGCATAAATCCAGTGTAACCACTTTGTGTCATACCCACAAGAGCATGTGCATTAACATCTTCAGATATTTTACAAGCATTGTAACAAACAGCATCACTGTAAAATGATGGAGATTGTGGCTGCGGTTTTAAATCTTCAGAGCGGTTGTAACGGTATTCTGTTTTTTCAACTTCTTTGATAATCTTACACATGGTTTCTACTACAAGTGCTGGGTGGTTACCTGCTGCAGTTTCACCACTAAGCATTACAGCATCGGCACCTTCTAGTACCGCATTGGCAACGTCCGTGATTTCACTTCTGTTAGGTTTAACACGGTCAATCATGCTCTCCATCATTTGAGTAGCAACAATAACCGGCTTACCTCTATGAATACATTTTCTAATGAGTTCTTTTTGAATTAACGGAATGCGCTCTACTGGTAGTTCAACACCCAAATCTCCACGTGCCACCATAATACCATCAGAAGCTAAAATAATTTCTCTGATATTGGTAAGCGCTTCTGGCATTTCAATTTTTGCAATGATTTTAGACTTGCTCTTGTTTTTATCTAAAATGCCTCTTAGCATTTCAATGTCTGCAACTCTTTTAACAAAGCTAAGTGCAACCCAGTCTAACTCTTCTTTGATCATGAAATCCAGATCAATTAGGTCTTTTTCTGTTAAAGCAGGTAAAGAAATTTTTGTATCTGGTAAGTTCAATCCTTTTTTAGAAGAGATAATGCCACCAAGGGTTACCGTTACTTTAACGTCGCCACTCGGTTCTACAGATAAAACTTTTACTTCAATTTTTCCATCATCAATCATGATGGTATTACCAACTACCACATCACCTGCAAGATTAGGGTAGGAGACATATATTTTTTCGTGCGTACCAATACATTTTTCGTTGGTGAGGGTAAGTACATCGCCAACTTTTGCATCAAGTGCATTGTTTTCAATTTCACCTACTCTTAGTTTAGGACCTTGTAAGTCACCTAATATCGCAATATTGTAAGGTTCGGTTTTATTGATGGTGCGGATATGGTCGATGATCGTTTTTTTGTCTTCATGACTACCATGTGAAAAGTTTAAACGAAATACGTTAACACCAGCTTTTACAAGTGCCAATAGCTGATCATATTTATCACAAGCAGGGCCTACGGTTGCAACAATTTTTGTGCGGTGATCCATGTGTGCAAGACCCGCTTGCTTGTCCATGTTTTTGTGTAGGTATTTCTCTAAATTTTTTGACATAATCTTTTCTTACTTAATTGCTTTTAATGCTTATTGGGGGTTTGTTGATCAAGATTAGCTAGCTAATATTTTTACAATCTTAAACCAGTCTTGAGATATTTTTTGTTTTGCTTTAACGGCGTTATCGAGTGGGGTATAATGTACTTTGTTATTTACAATACCCACCATTACATTGTTACGACCTTCCATTAAACATTCCACCGCATGAAAGCCCATACGGCTTGCGATTAAACGGTCTAAACAACTTGGGGCGCCGCCTCTTTGAATATGTCCTAAAATACAAATTCGAATATCAGCATTTGGTAAACGTGTTTTCATGATAGCGCCAATTTCATTGGCTCCACCATGTTCATCACCTTCTGCAACCACCACTAAATTCACTAGTTTTTTACGCTTTTCTTTTTCGGTTAAAGAAGCTATGAGTTCTTCAATATCCGTTTTTGTTTCAGGAATTAAAATGTTTTCGGCGCCAGTGGCAATGCCACTGTGTAATGCAATGTATCCAGCGTCTCTACCCATTACTTCCACCACAAAAAGGCGGTCGTGCGCATCGGCTGTATCTCTAATTTTATCAATGGCTTCTACGGCTGTATTTACAGCGGTATCAAATCCAATGGTAAAATCAGTACCTGCAATGTCTTTATCGATGGTACCAGGTAAACCAATACATGGAATATCAAATTCGTTGCTAAATTTTTGGGCGCCTTTAAAGCTTCCATCTCCACCAATAACTACAAGACCATTAATGCCAAACTTTTTAAGATTTTCGTAGGCTTTTTTACGGCCTTCTGGTTCAAAAAATGCTGCACTACGCGCTGTTTTTAAAATAGTTCCACCGCGCTGGATAATATTAGCCACCGATTTAGAATCCATTTTAAAAATATCACCTTCTACCATACCATTGTAACCTCTCACTATACCATATACTTCAATACCATGGTATAATGCAGTTCTTACAACGGCTCTTACAGCTGCGTTCATACCAGGGGCATCTCCACCAGAAGTTAGTACGCCAATTTTTGTTACTTTTTTAGTAGACATCTTCTCTGCTTTATTGTTGGCCTTAACTTACTGGGCCTCAGTTGTAAATGGGTGTGTCTAAAGAACACGAGGTACGAAAATAAGCATTTGAAATCTATTTTACAATTCAATGCAGGTTGCATTAAAATTGTGTAAACTTGTAACATGAAAGTACTCGTAACCGGCGCCAATGGTTTTACAGGACAGCATTTGATTAAAACCCTTGTTGCTAAAGGGTTTGAGATAGTAGCAACCTCTCGAAATGAGTCTAGATTGCCTTCATATAATAATTTAACTTACTATAATATTGAACTAACGGACGTTAGGAATGTTGAAAATTTGTTTGATTTAACAAGGCCAGACGCAGTTATTCACACTGCAGCCATGAGTAAGCCAGACGAATGTGCCGCTAACCCTAGCCTCTGTAAAGCTAATAATATTGAGGCTACCCAGCATTTATTGGAGGCTGCTACCAAAGTAGGTACCCAGCATTTTGTATACCTCAGTACCGATTTTATTTTTGGAGAGGGTGGACCCCACGCAGAGGATGATGTTCCTGCGCCTCTTAATTTATACGGCGCTTCTAAGTTGGAAGCTGAGCAAATGGTTGTTGCCTCAAAAATTAGAAACACTGTTATAAGACCTGTTTTTATGTACGGCCCTGTTTGGGAAAACCTAAGGCCCAGTTTTATTCAGTGGGTTGCTGGTAAATTATTAAATGGAGAACCCATAAAAGTAGTGACCGATCAGGCCAGAACACCCACCTATATTGGTGACTTGTGTTGGGG
>CAMAQW010000167.1 GCA_945860335.1 Sediminibacterium ginsengisoli
ATGCGCAGTGCTTACGAGATACATGAACCTTACACGGCGTATTATAGTGGCCTAACTAAAATTACGTACCTACAAAAGCTACAATCCATTATTGTAGGAAATCATGATCCCAAACATGTGGTGTTACTCGAAATAAAACCACACACGCAAAAAACAAGGATTGACTTTTACGCAACCGCAGCCTTCACAGGCATTACTATTGTTTGTATCACCGATATAATCAAAGAAGGCGCAATTCTTTTTTATAAAAACGACAAAGGCGAAAAAATAGAAATCAAAAGAATTTACAACCGAATCATTTTTGATGAACTGGATCAAATGCCAGCGGACATTAAAGATGCAGGACGAATATTGTTTAAAAACCTACATGTAGAATGGGCCGGACACCCCAACTGGTTTTACCGAATCAGTAAATTCACCATGCCTTTACTACAACACCCAAATATTCCAGCTAGCTACTATGTAAACGAACTAGCAAGCATTCCAGAAGATTTAGAAAACTACGTTTTAAAGCCACTCTTTTCTTTTGCGGGAGCAGGCGTTATTATTGATGTAGTTAAATCAGATATTGAAAACCTACCGGATCCACAAAACTGGATGCTTCAAAAAAAAGTAAACTACGCCCCCATTGTTAAAACACCAACTACGCCAGCAAAAGTAGAAATTAGATTACTTTATTTGTGGGAAGAAGGCGCTGCTAGGCCTTTTCCGGCCATTAACATAGCTAGGCTCAGTAAAGGAAAAATGATTGGGGTGCGCTACAACCAAAACGAAACATGGGTTGGCGGCAGTATCGCTTATGCGGCTGCCACAAGCTAAATTACTAACGGTGCGGGCTCTTCAAATACTTCGCATAAATAATTTCACTCATTGTTTTATGCTCCACCTTACTTTCTAACCAAGAAATAACGTCGAGGTAAGCAAATGCACGAGTTTCAAATCTGGACTTCTCGTACTTTTTAACCTTGGCTAAAAACTCTTGCAATGCCTGTGTCACTTTACGAGACGGATCTTTAAATGATCCGCGTAAAAATGTAAACATCTCTTCTTCTATCACGGTTAGGTTTTCCATTTTTGCCATAAACCTGTACACTGATTTTATGAGTGAACTTTCGATGAGTTCAATATTTCCAAGTTCATAATGTGCCATCATATGCAGTAGGCGCGCATAACACTGCAAATCACCTCTCAAATCTATATGATCATTAATGATACGCCTTAAATAATCGATAGAAGTAGCATAGTCACCAGCGCCAAAATACAGGGTTGCAATTTTATAATTGAATACCAAAATGCGGTGCTGATCTAAATACATTTCAAGCGCCTTTAGTTGTTTTGTTAAAGCGGGTACATGCTGCAACCCTTCTTTAAATGTGCCCTGCATCAAATGATTGTTAAGCTTGGCACTATTAATGTATACAAATGAATTGACCCTAAAAATATCATGCTTATTGGGCAGCTCCGACGATGCAAATTTTTCAAAATGCGCTAGCACCTTATCAAACTTTTTAAAATTACGTAGGTCAAAATGTGCATTGAGTAAAATATGCATCGACTTAATATAATGCCCGGTTTCAATCTCAATCATTTCTTTATTGGTTTCAAATAGATCAAACCAACGCTGCGCATATTTATAATACATGATAAAGTCTTGCCTAATAAATGCATACCAACAATAGCTCTGGTATAAATAAAGCCGCTCATAAAATCCGGTGAGCGCTTCAGCATTGGCTGGTAAGGCTTCTTTAAAAAATGTTTTAATGCCTATTTCATCGGCTTCATTACGTGCGTGACCATTTTGCACAAACCAACTATACAACTGTAGTGCCAAATTAGAAAGCTGGGTAATTACTTTTCGTTTGTCATTTACCTGATTGGCCTGCTGCGTTAACTGGCCAGCCCTGTCTGTCATACTTCTAGTGATATGAAGCGTCTCAATCTTTTTTTCTAGCGAAATGATCTGAATTAAAAAGCTGTCTTGATGGTATTGTTGCGCGAGTATTTTTGCCTTATCTAAAATTTTTAAACTCTGGTAATAGAGGCCTTTGCTATATAAAATGCGGGCATGATCTAATTGTTCGTGGAGTTGTAAATCTACACTATCATTACTTTTTAAAAGGCGCAAACTAGCCAGTACCTGTTTGTACAAATGCGTTTTTAAATTGGCCAACTGAGGCTTTTCAATGGAGCTTAACTTCTTAAGTAAAATCCGATCGTCGTATTCTGGTAAAGCAGCTATCGCATCAAATAATTGAATGATTTTGAGGTCTTCTTTTGCCGAATTCCTTTTGATATAGAGCTTAAAATGCCGCTTCTCCGCCTTTTCAAGGGAGTGGATTAACTGAAATAAAGGATCCACTAAACGGTTGGACATCATATCGGGTTTACAAAAAAATCCAGTAATAGCAAGGCTTTGGGGCTACAAAGATACATTTAAGCGTAATATTCTTAACACTAAGTTGTTTTTGAACGGCCTACAAACGCTGTATATTTGTATTAACAAAGCAAGCAAAAAACAGGGTTTCCTGTTAAAAATATAGGTACAAATTATATATAAGCTGTACCAAAGGTTTTCATATGGCAAGCAATCGTAAAAAAGGTCGTTCCGTTTCCACGGAGGGACCATTTTTTTTCATAGGCATGTCAAATATAATCAATTAAGCATTCGCTATTCGTTCCTGGGCCCAAGAAAGTGCCAATTCAAGTTGTTCATCTCTAGTTAAACTGCTGTTGTCTAAAACAAGCGCATCATGGGCCTGTTTTAAAGGGCTAAACTCCCTAGTAGAATCGATATGATCGCGCATTTCTAAATTGGCCTGTATTTCGGCTTTGGTAATAGCCGGGTCCTTAGCTGCTAGCTCTTGGTAACGGCGCTCAACGCGTACTTCGGGAGAAGCCGTCACAAATATTTTGAGTTCTGCTTCCGGAAAAACAGCCGTACCAATATCCCTTCCATCCATAACAATGCCTTTTTGCGTGCCCATTAATTGCTGCTGTGCTACACTAAAAATGCGAACGGGCTCAAGGGCGGCCACCTGACTTACATTGTTGCTTACCTCTAATCCTCTAATTTCTTCCTCTACATTTTCGTTGTTCAAATACATGTCTGCCCTTCCCGTTTGTTCATTGAGTATAAATGTTAAATGAATATGTGCAAGGGCTTCAATTACTGCATCCGAATTTGTTACATCAATACGGTGTCTGATAAAATAAAGTGTAATAGCCCTATACATTGCACCACTATCAATAAACACATAATTTAAATGCGCTGCCATTTGTTTGGCAAGGGTACTTTTACCACATGAAGAATATCCGTCTAAAGTAATGATGATTTTTTTCATGCTTACACTTCTGTTTTAATCACCTGTGTTGCAGGAACACCCGCATTTCTGATGGCAATATTTCTTACCGCTTGCGCCGTAATATTTCTAAATGCTTGCTTGCTAATTTCATCGGTACCCATCATGGCAGGAACGCCTTCATCACCCCCTACTCTAATAGATTGTACCAGCGGAATTTGACCTAAAAATGCAAGGTCATATTCTTCGGCTAATTTCTTACCGCCCTCTTTTCCAAACAAATAATATTTGTTGTTAGGCAATTCTTCTGGCGTAAAATAAGCCATGTTTTCGGCGAGTCCAATAATAGGCACATTAATTTGAGCCTGACCAAACATCGCAATACCTTTTTTAGCATCGGCAAGTGCTACGGCCTGCGGTGTTGTTACAATCACCACACCCGTTACCGGAACAGTTTGCATCAGCGTTAAATGAATATCTCCAGTGCCCGGCGGCATATCAATAATTAAATAATCGAGTGGACCCCAGTCTACTTCTGTAACAAATTGTTTGATGGCGCTACTAGCCATTGGACCTCTCCAAACCACTGCATTTTTTTCATCAACAAGTAATCCAATACTCATTAATTTGATGCCGTATTTTTCGAGCGGTACAATGTAACCTTTGCCATCAATATCTTTCATCATTGGACGCGCACCACGCACACCAAACATGATCGGAACACTAGGTCCATAAATATCGGCATCCATAAGTCCTACACTAGCGCCACCTTCTGCAAGAGCAAGCGCAATATTTGCAGAAACAGTGCTTTTACCAACACCCCCTTTACCACTTACTACTGCAATAATATTTTTAACACCACTTAATATTTGTAAATTTTCTTTTCTGGTAGAAGTGGTATTGGCTGTAAAGTTTACTTGCACATTGGCCTCTTTGTTTACGAGCAATTTAACCGCATTTTCACTGGCCGTGCGCATCATGTCTTTCATGGGGCAAGCAGGCGTTGTAAGCACAATGGTAAAACTTACATCGTTGCCATTAATTTTCACATCTTTCACCATATTTAAGGTGACAAGGTCTTTTCCTAAATCGGGCTCCTGTACATTACTAAGGGCCTGTAAAATCGCTTCTTCGGTCATGGTCACGCAAGTTTTTGTTAAAATAAGCTAGAAGTG
>CAMAQW010000168.1 GCA_945860335.1 Sediminibacterium ginsengisoli
CTTTGCAAAATTTGAAATACAGCACCGTAATCGATGGTATCAGACAAATTTGTGATAGGAAAATTCGCTGGCGTGTAAACAACCGTTACATTGATTTTGAAAGTATTGCCTACTAATTTTTCTTCTTCAAATAACCCATGATAACCATGCAGTAAAATATCAACTAGATGTATGGTTTGGGTCATAGAAAAAAATTAAGCCAATCCTTCTGAAGTTAAATAACGCTCTGCATCAAGCGCTGCCATACAACCACTACCTGCAGCAGTAACTGCTTGACGGTAGTTTTTATCTTGCACATCACCTGCAGCAAATACACCTGGTACATTTGTTTTGGTGGTACCCGGAATGGTTGTGATATATCCGGTTTCATCCATATTAATGTAGTCTTTAAATATTTTACTGTTAGGCTCGTGACCAATGGCAACAAAAAATCCAGAAATAGGAATTTCTTGTGTGTCACCGGTTTTATTATTTTTAATGCGTACTGCTTCTACTTTTTGTGCACCTAAAATTTCGTCGGTGTCGGTGTTCCAGTATACTTTAATATTTGGCGTATTTAATACACGGTCTTGCATCACTTTACTTGCACGCATTTGCTCTTTTCTAACAAACATGTGAACCGTTGTACATAGTTTAGATAAGTAAACTGCTTCTTCTGCTGCAGTATCACCAGCACCTACAATGGCAACTTCTTTTCCTCTAAAGAAAAATCCATCACAAACAGCACAAGCACTTACACCAAAACCATTTAAGCGCTGTTCACTTTCGAGGCCCAACCATTTAGCAGATGCACCCGTAGAAATAATCACTGAATCTGCGGCAATCCACTTTTCTTCATCAATTTCCACTAAAAAAGGACGTTTGCTAAAATCAACTTTAGAAGCCATTCCATATCTAATGTCGGCACCCATTCTTTTGGCTTGCGCCTCAAAATGCACCATCATTTCAGGTCCTTGAATACCGTCTGGATAACCCGGATAATTTTCTACTTCGGTTGTAATGGTTAATTGACCACCTGGTTGAATCCCTTGGTATAAAACGGGTTTCATATTGGCACGTGCCGCATAAATAGCAGCTGTGTAACCTGCAGGGCCAGAACCAATAATGAGTACGTGTACTTTTTCTGAAATTTCTTGAGACATAGAATTCTATTTTACAAAAAAGCCCCAACAATAATTACTTGCAGGGGCTTTTCTTTTATTATTTTTAATTAGCCCAAATAAGCTTTTAAGGCATTGCTAAAACGTGCTTTTTGCAAACGTTTAATAGCACGCTCTTTAATTTGTCTGATACGTTCTTTGGTCAAATCATATTTCATACCAATTTGCTCAATGGTTACACCATTTTCGCCATCAAGTCCAAAATAAGCATTTACAATTTCTGCTTCACGTGGGCTTAACGATTTTAAAACACGTCTGATTTCTTCACGTAAAGAGTCTTTCATAACGTCTTCGTCGGTATCATCAGAACCTTCCAATAAATCACCCATGGCTACATCTTCTGCTTCGTGAACCGGCGCATCAAGTGATGTGTGACGTGTATTAGATTGAAAAATATTATTGATTTCTGTTTCAGACATTTCTAAGATTTCTGCTAACTCCTCGGTAGAAGGTTCACGCTCATGCTCCTGCTCAAATGCCATGTATGCTTTGTTGGCCTTGTTGTAAGTACCAATTTTGTTTTGAGGTAAACGCACCAAACGACCTTGTTCTGCTAATGCTTGCAAAATAGATTGACGAATCCACCACACCGCATAAGAGATAAATTTGAAACCTTTTGTTTCATCAAAACGTTGCGCTGCTTTTATAAGACCTAAGTTTCCTTCATTGATTAAATCAGATAAAGACAAACCTTGGTGTTGGTATTGTTTAGCTACCGAAACCACGAAACGTAAATTGGCTTGCACCAATTTATCGAGAGCACGTTGGTCCCCCATTTTAATGCGTTGCGCCAAAGTCGTTTCCTCTTCTGGCGTGATCATTGAAATTTTAGAAATTTCTTGAAGGTATTTTTCAACTGCTTGTGAGTCACGGTTGGTAATCTGTGTAGCGATTTTGAGCTGCCTCATGCTGTCTTACAATTAGTTCTTTGAATAGCTTATAAAGTGTGCGAAGATACAAAATTGCCCTACAAAAACCGCATAAAATGTGGATTTTATTACGATTTGGAATCTTATCTTCGCAGCCATGATAGACTTTAGGTCCGATACTGTAACAAAACCTAGCCCAAAAATGTTGGCAGCTATGTCTAGTGCTCCTGTTGGAGACGATGTTTTTGGCGAAGATCCTACCGTAAATGCCCTCGAAAAACTAGCGGCTAACATGTTTGGCATGGAAGCTTCCCTATTTTGTCCGAGCGGCACCATGACCAATCAGTTAGCAATTAAATGTCATACAAGTCCTGGCGATGAGGTTGTTTGTGACGAATTATCTCATATATACCAGTACGAAGGCGGCGGAATTGCCTTTAATTCAGGTGCATCTGTACGATTATTAAGAGGCAATAGAGGCCGAATTACGGCTAACGAAGTGGCTGCTGCCATTAATCCGGACGACATTCATAAGCCACCTACTACCCTTGTCTCACTCGAAAATACAGTGAATAGAGCTGGAGGTAGTATTTACCAACTAGCTGATATTAAACATATTAAAGAGGTTTGTTCAACTAAAAATTTAAAGTTACACTTAGATGGTGCAAGACTTTTT
Source organism: Sediminibacterium ginsengisoli (assembly GCA_945860335.1). GTDB lineage: Bacteria > Bacteroidota > Bacteroidia > Chitinophagales > Chitinophagaceae > Sediminibacterium > Sediminibacterium ginsengisoli_B. The sequence continues at coordinate 2,706 of CAMAQW010000168.1, forward strand.
AATGCCTTAATTGAAACCAAAGACACGCCAAAAGCCTACGGTGAGACATTTGACAGTATCAGTATTTGCCTCAGTAAAGGACTAGGTGCGCCCATTGGAAGTTTACTACTAGGTAACCAAGCTTTTATTAAAAAGGCAAAAAGGTTTAGAAAGGTATTTGGAGGGGGTATGCGCCAAGCTGGCTTTATTGCTGCTGCTGGAATTTATGCCCTAGAACATAATATTGAGCGTTTAGCCCAGGATCATGCCAATGCCAAGCAGTTAGCTGCTGCGCTTTCCAATCTTGATTTTGTGGGCGAAATACTTCCTGTAGAAACCAATATTATCATTTTTGAGGTAAAAGGTAGGTATACCGCTACTGAACTTATCAAGATATTACAACCATTCAACATATTTGCCTTTACGGTGTCGGAACACCAAATTAGATTTGTACTCCATTTAGATATTACCCCAGCTATGGTAGAAGAAACGATAGCTGTATTACATAAATTATAGAATTGAAGCGTTATGTTACCAAGAATTAACCCAACCAACACGCAAGCTTGGTTTGTATTACAAAAGCATTACGAAGAAGAAATGAACCGCAGACATATGCGTGATTTATTTGCTTCAGATCCGGATAGATTTAAAAAGTTTTCGATTACCCTAGGCGATATTCTTTTTGATTATTCTAAAAATATCATCAACGAAAAAACCCTAAAGCTGCTGTTACAACTTGCCGAAGATTGTAATGTTAAGCAGGCCATTGCCGAGCAGTTTGCAGGTGTAGCCATTAACGAAACCGAAAACAGAGCCGTTTTACATACCGCCCTCAGAAGTTTTGACCCAAGCCCTATTTTGGTGGATGGCGCTGATATTAAGCCTGGTATAGAAAAAGTGCGTGCTCAAATGGAGGCATTTTGTACAGCTATTCATAGCGGATCACATACAGGATACACCGGTAAAAAAATAAAATACATTGTAAATATTGGTATTGGCGGAAGCGATTTAGGCCCTGTAATGGTTACTGAAGCCTTAAAGCCATACTGGGTAGACGGTATTCAAACTTACTTTGTTTCCAATGTTGACGGTACCCATATTGCAGAAACATTAAAAAAAGTAACGCCCGACGAAACCTTGTTTTTAATTGCTTCTAAAACATTTACCACCCAAGAAACCATGACCAATGCCCAAACGGCACGTGATTGGTTTTTACAACACGCTACCGATCAAAAACATATTGCTCTTCATTTTGCGGCTTTAAGTACCAACGAAAAAGCAGTGACTGCTTTTGGTATTGATCCAAAAAATATGTTTGAATTTTGGGATTGGGTTGGTGGCCGTTACTCTTTATGGAGTGCCATTGGATTATCGATTGCACTCACCATTGGCTACAACAATTTTGAACAATTATTAAAAGGTGCAGAAGCAACAGACAAGCATGTAGCATCTACTCCATTTGATAAAAATATTTCGGTACTGATGGCGCTTATTGGCATTTGGTACACCAACTTTTTTGGTGCACAAAGTGAAGCCATTTTACCATACGATCAGTACATGCACCGCTTTGCTGCCTATTTCCAACAAGGGAATATGGAAAGCAACGGCAAAAGTATTGATAGAAGCGGTAATCCTGTTAACTATGCAACGGGCCCTGTTATTTGGGGCGAACCAGGCACCAACGGGCAGCACGCTTTTTACCAACTCATTCACCAAGGAACTTTATTAATCCCTGCCGATTTTATAGCCCCTGCTAATTCGCATAATGCCATAGGTGACCATCACGT
>CAMAQW010000169.1 GCA_945860335.1 Sediminibacterium ginsengisoli
CAGGCATTGGGGTGGTAGAAGCAAATATGGTAGCGAGTGAATCTCTTAACTGATCGCTATTTTGAATCCCGGTGGTTTTGCGTGAAATTAAAGGATCGTTCATATTTGGACGAACGCCATTAAATAGGCTACTTGTAACACTATTTTTATAGGACACGCCGCCAATATCCATAATGGAAACACCAATTTTTAATGCATAGTTTAATGCATGGTTTGTTTGAAAGCTATGTGCTTCTGTATTGTACAGTAAATATTCTGCACCCATGCTTAGGCCAAGGCTTGTTTTACCATTTTTTACAAAATCGGTACCGGTATTGGCAGTGCCTGCAACCGTTTCATCATAATTAGAACTATATCCAAACGAAGATCCTCCAGCAGTAAGCGTATATAAAGTATCTATCCCGTTGGTGCTTTCTAGATAACTTAATTTATTAACGGTGGCAAATGCACCTGAAATACTTTTATTGATTTGTAAAGTAAGGCCAGCTGTTAATGTGCTTTTTTGATTTCTAAAAATTTCTTGGGAATAATTAAAATTGCCTTCTAGCCAGCCACTATGTGTAAGAAAGGCTTCCAGATAAGGTGTTTGCCTATTGAGCATAAAAAAATCATGCATGCTTTGAATACCATTTGATGCAACGAGCGGTTCTGTTTTTATGTGGTTAAAAGTTCTTGCTCTGATACCAACACTAAAAGCTTGTTTGTTATTTGGCTTGTATAAAAGGTTCAGTAAATTAACATCTACATTGCCATGAAAGTATTTTGGAAACATACCTTCATATGTCCCAATCGAATCATTTTGAATATAAAACGCATTGCTATTGATATTGGCTTGTGCACTAAATATAGTAGCCTCCCATTTAAATGATTGATTCACACTGGAAGCTGGGTTGTTAAAGATACTGGTGCTTCCGGCAAATGCCGACCCGTAGGTTGGTTTGTAACTTTGAGCAAATGCGCTACTGTCAAAACATAATGATCCCAAAGTAACCACTGCTACCAAAAACGAGCGTATATATAGGTGTTGCTTTGGGGTTTCTTGCATGAATTTATTTTATAAGACCTGGATATACTTTTAAAGCCGCTTCTAAACAATCCATGGCTTTATTGATATCCTCTAAGTTTAAAACATAAGCAAGTCGAACTTCTTGTTTACCAAGTCCTGGCGTGCCATAAAAACCTGTTGCAGGTGCGAGCATCACTGTTTGGTTTTCATGAGCAAATTCCTCTAATAACCACTGACAAAATTTGTCGGCGTCATCAATAGGTAATTTAGCCATGGCATAAAAAGCGCCGCCCGGATTCGGACAAAAAACGCCTTCCATGGCATTTAACCTAGTAACAATAAGGTCTCTTCTAGATTTATACTCGGCCTTGGTATCGTCAAAATAATTAGCGGGTAAATCAATGGCTGCTTCACCAGCAATTTGCGCAAAACTTGGAGGACTTAAACGGGCTTGTGCAAATTTCATGGTAGCGTCAAGTAGCGCTTGATTTTTGGTAATAAACGCGCCAATTCTTCCACCACATGCACTATATCTTTTACTAATCGTGTCCATGATTACCACATGCTCGTCTACGCCTGTTAAATGAAGTGCACTTATTTGCGTGCCTTCGTAACAAAACTCTCTGTAGGCTTCGTCAGAAAATAAGTAGAGGTTGTGTTTTAAAATAATATTTTTTAACTGCTCCATTTCGGCAGCACTGTATAAATAACCCGTTGGATTGTTAGGATTACAAATTACTATGGCTTTGGTGCGCGGTGTAATTTTAGCTTCGATGGCTTCGATTGGAGGAAGCGCAAATCCATTTTCTATGTGGGATGTGATAGGCACTACAGATACGCCTGCTTCAACCGCAAACCCGTTGTAGTTGGCATAAAAAGGTTCCGGTATGATAACCTCGTCGCCAGCATCTAGGCAGGCCATAAAGCCAAATAAAATGGCTTCGCTACCACCTGTGGTAATAATGATTTGTTTTTCATTGACATCAATGCCAACGCTTTTATAATAACCCACTAGTTTTTTACGGTAACTTTCGTTGCCTGCACTATGGCTGTATTCTAGCACTTTAAAATCACTGTGTCTAACAGCATCCAAAACCATTTTAGGGGTTTCGATATCTGGCTGACCAATATTTAAGTGATACACTTTAGTTCCTCTTTTTTTTGCAGCTTCTGCAAAGGGAACTAGTTTTCTGATAGGTGAGGCCGGCATTTCTATGCCACGTTTGCTGATTTGTAACATGTTGCAAATATAAGTTTACAATTTGAGGCAGGGGCAAAAAAAACCAGCCTCCGAAGGAGGCTGGTAACATATTTCTATAATTCTTAACAATTATTTTTTAGGGGCCACTACTTCACCACTAATGGTTAAAATGATAGGTTCTGCTACACCTACTAATTTAACGGTAACACGCTTTGTAAATGCACCCATGCTAGCTGCATTGTAAGTTACTTTAACAGTGCTTGATTTGCCTTTTAAAATAGGCTCTTTAGTTACTTCTGGAGTCGTACAACCGCATTCTGCAGTGCAATATTCAACAACCGCAGGCTTTACACCAGTATTGGTAAAGTTAAAAACGTGGGTTACTGGGGTACCTTGTGCAATTTTGCCAAAGTTAAAAGACCCTTCAGAAAATTTAATGTCTTGTTGCGCAAAAACGCTAATTGAAACCGTAATGGCTAATAAAGTAAGTGCTAAAATCTTTTTCATATAAGTGCTTTGTTTAAAGTACCCTGTAAAAGTATCATTTATAGTTCAATTTAGTGCCAAAATAGCCTTAAAAAAAGGCTAAATCGCTTAAAAATGGAGTTGTTAAGGGTAGTTTGGATTTATCCCCAAAATCAATAATACCCCTTTTGTAATGACGCTCGAATGCTATTTTTGTGTCATGGAATTAATTGCTTCGCCAGCGCCACAAGCCGAGATGTTATCCTTTGAGGGATTCCGTAATACGGTCATTCAAGATTATAAGATTTCTCTCATTAGTAGGGAGGTTAGTTTGCTTGGTAGAAGAGAAGTGTTAACGGGCAAAGCCAAGTTTGGCATTTTTGGCGATGGTAAAGAAGTGGCACAAGTAGCACTTGCTAAATATTTTAAGAACGGAGATTTTAGATCAGGATATTATAGAGATCAAACTTTTATGTTTGCTGCAGGCATTGCAAATGTGGAACAGTATTTTTCTCAATTATTTGCAGACCCTGATGGCAACAACGATATTTTTTGTGCGGGTAGACAAATGAGTTCTCATTTTGTTACACCAACTGTAGATAAAAATGGTAATTGGTTAGATCTAGTCAATCAAAAAAACTCCTCTGCCGATATGGCGCCAACGGCAGGTCAAATGCCACGTGCATTAGGGCTAGCTTTTGCATCTAAATGTTTTAGAGAAGCGCAACAAAAAAACGAGGCTGAGCATACTTCACTTAGTAACCAGGGTAACGAAATTTGTTTTTGTACCATTGGTGATGCAAGTACGTCGGAAGGTCATTTTTGGGAATCCATGAATGCGGCAGCAGTATTACAAGTTCCACTCGCAGTTTTTGTTTGGGATGATGGGTATGGTATTTCTGTTCCTAAAAATTTACAAACAACAAAGAGTTCTATTTCTGATGCCTTAGCGGGCATGCAAAAATTAGCAGACACCAACGGTATCGAAATATATAAAGTAAAAGCTTGGGATTACGCCGGCATGTGTGAAGTGTTTGAAGAAGGGTTACAAAAAATTAGAGACACGCATACACCAGCACTTTTTCATATCGAAGAGGTAACTCAACCGCAGGGACATTCTACAAGTGGTAGCCACGAGCGTTATAAATCTGCAGAGCGTTTAGAGTGGGAAAAAAACTGGGATTGTATTAAAAAAATGCGTGAGTGGATGTTGGAATCAGGCCTTGCAACAATTACAGAGTTAAATAGTGTAGAAAGTGAAGCAAAAGAATTTGTGAAAGAGGCAAAAGCAAATGCTTGGGAAAAATTTATTGGACCCATTAAAAAGCAGGCCGAGCAGGCGGTTCAAATCGTTAACGGATTACAAGTTTTAAGTCCGGCAGTGCAACAAATTGCAGCCGAACTATCAAATAATAAAGAACCACTTCGTAGAGATGTTTTAAAAGCGCTTGCGCTGGTAAGTGATGCTGCTGTTGGTGTTAAAGGAGTTGAAAAAGTAAAGGCGTATGCGGCGCAATTAAAAAATGAAGCAGCTGGTTTATTTAATACTTATTTATACAACGAAGGTCCAAAATCGGCACTGCGTGTACCTGCTGTGCAAGCTACATATGCTGCTGATGCGCCAGTTGTAAATGCTTACGAAGTACTTAATAAATATTTTGATGCGCTTTTTGCAAGCAACCCTAAAGTGTATGCTTTTGGCGAAGACGTTGGTTATATTGGCGATGTAAACCAGGGCTTTGCGGGACTTCAAGAAAAGCATGGTGCTGACCG
>CAMAQW010000170.1 GCA_945860335.1 Sediminibacterium ginsengisoli
GCCAGAAATGCTCGCATTTATTGACACTTGCAATGAAGCTGCCACAACAGCCGAATAATAATATTATAATTTATGAAATTACTTATCACCTATTTAAAGCCCTACAAAGGGCTTGTGCTATTAGCATTGTTATTAGCGGGTATCAACCAAACCTTTTCGCTATTTGATCCCATGATTTTTGGGAAACTCATAGATCAGTTTGCCAATCATGCCAAAACCAATGCAGACGGCAGTTTTAGAAGTGAAAGTGAATTTATAAAAGGTATCATGGGTATGCTTTTTTTACTCGTAGGTACTGCCATGGTTAGCAGGCTAGCAAAGGCTTTCCAGGATTATACCGTTAATGTAGTGATTCAAAAATTTGGTGCTAAAATATTTACCGATGGACTGCAACACTCCATGCGCTTACCCTATCAAGATTTTGAAGACCAAGGAAGCGGTGAAACACTTTCCATCTTAACTAAAGTAAGAGCCGACACCGAAAAATTTATTGGTTATGTAACCAACGTACTCTTTGGTATAATTGTAAGTGTGGTATTTGTATCTATCTATGCTACTAGACTACACTGGTCAATTGTACCTATTTATTTAGGGGGTGCCATTTTAATTGGTGCGGTTACCAACCTATTAAGTAAAAAAATTAAAGTCATTCAAAAAGCAATTGTTGGAGAAACGACAGCGCTTGCAGGTACCACCACCGAGAGTTTAAGAAACATTGAACTTGTAAAAAGTTTAGGATTAACCGATCAGGAAGTAAAAAGACTCAATACCAATACCTATAAAATTTTAGGCCTTGAGCTTAAAAAAGTAAAGAACGTTCGTTCCCTTAGTTTTATACAAGGAACCCTTGTTAATTTTTTAAGACAGGTTATCACATTTACACTCATGTGGCTTATATATAGAGACGTTTTAACAGTTGGTCAATTGATATCACTTCAATTTTATAGCTTCTTTATTTTTGGACCATTACAAGAAATTGGTAGCATTATTTTAAGTTATAGAGAAGCTGAAGCGTCTCTTCAAAATTTTCACAAACTCATGAGTCGCGAAGTGGAAGCGAGACCCGACCATCCAACAAGTGTTGGCGCCATTCAAACCCTTGCCTTTTCTGGTGTTTCTTTTCAACACCAAAGCGCACAATTTAAGGCGCTTGACAATATCTCATTTGACGTTAAACTTGGAGAAACCATTGCCTTTGTGGGTCCTTCTGGGGCAGGAAAAAGCACGCTCGTTAAATTATTGGTAGGCCTTTATAGACCTCAAAATGGACATATCGAATACAATGGCGCTAAAGAAAATGATATTGATTTTGAAGAACTCAGAAATCAAATTGGTTTTGTAACCCAGGATACACAACTGTTTGCAGGCACTATTAGAGAAAATTTAAGCTTCGTGTTTCCAAATGCTACAGATGCTGAAATGATTGTAGCACTTGAAAAAGCGAGTTGCCATTCTATTTTATCCAAAGCTGAGCAAGGCTTAGATAGTATTATTGGTGAAGGAGGATTAAAACTCAGTGGTGGAGAAAAACAAAGGTTATCAATTGCGCGTGCATTACTCAGACATCCACACCTACTTATTTTTGACGAAGCCACGTCATCACTCGATAGTATTACAGAAGAAGAAATTACAAGAACCATTCATGCCATTTCTGAAGAGCGTGAACAAATCACGGTCATGATTGCACATAGACTTAGTACCATCATGCATGCCAACCGAATTTATGTATTAGAAAAAGGGCAAATTGTTGAAACCGGAACGCATGAAGCGCTTCTAGCAGACAAAGGACTTTATTATGCCATGTGGCGCCAGCAAATCGGAGAAAGAAAAGTAACGCGTTAACTAGCGGATTTTATTCTTTTCCGAATTTCTTTTTAAAGTATTCAATCACAGAAGGATCTTCGAGCCCTTCCATATCACTCAGTTCTAGTTCTAGTGCTTTGGTACTTAATTGTATTTCTAATAAAGAAAGTAGTAAAGAAGCGGAAAAAGAAATTAAACTGATCGCAAAAACAATATTTGCAGCTAACATAAACTGAACATAAATAAGGTACATACATAGTATGCAACCTAAAAAAGTTACCACCCCTAATGCTTGCATATTTTTAATAAGCTTTAGGCGGTAGCGAAGGTTTTTTATTTGACCGTGTATGATATGTTTTTGTTCTTGGTTCTGGTATTTATCATGCAAACTTCTCACCCTACTGCTAAGTGCTAAAAACCGATTGGTATAAGCAAGCATAATTAAACTAATAGCCGGGAAAAGAAGGGCTGGTGTATTAAAACTAATTTCCATCCTACAAAGTAAGCAAGAATTTTAACGCAAACCTATTTCACTTTCAACATCGTATGAACCTGTTGTACAGACATATTTTGTAACCTTGCATAATACACACCACTTGGCAAGCTACCTGAATCAAATACAACCGTATAGGTACCAGGCGCATAATCACGATCCGTTAAATTAGTGATCACGCGACCTAACATATCCATCACTTGAATGAGGGTGTGACCACCTGCTGTTTTAAATGAAATCACTGTTTTACTCGTAAATGGATTGGGATAATTATGCACTAAATCCTCGCCCGACAAATTAACTGCTTTCTTACAAGCAGCTGCATTTACAAGTGGCAGTGTTTGAAAATTTTTAAGCATGATTTGTTGGAGGTCAGTATCCGAAACACAGAGCCAATTAGATAAAAGCGTTGCATACACACTCCTAAAATCAAATTCAAAAGGTACATTTTCTCCAACAGTGGCGTTAGCACCAAATTTAGGAGTAGCCCCTAAAACACCAGGTATCACATTTTTTCCAAAAACAAATAATGGGGCTGCTGCACCGTGATCGGTACCAACACTTCCATTTGATTTTACGCGTCGTCCAAATTCAGAAAATGTCATACCCGCTACACGGTCATCTACACCCAAAAATTTAAGGTCTTTTTGGAAAGCCCTAATCGCGTCACTCACTCTCCCTAATAGGGTAGCGTGTGAACCAGTGGTTGTATCTGTGGCATTTACTTGTGAGGCGTGTGTATCAAAGCCGCCAAAATTAACCATGTATACACGTGTTTTTAAACCACCTTTAATAAGTCTTGCAACAATTTTTAATTGATCTGCTAAAGAATTACCTGTTGGATAGGTCACCTGCGTTGGCACTTTAGCAGCAGCATCTTTTATAATTGATGCATATTGCTGGGTTTGTTGCGCCACCATGCGCACAAAATTTAATTCCTTACCAGCAGGCGTATTAGGCGCAGTATCACGCACGCCATTAATTAAATTATAAAAACTAGACGTATTACTAATACTCATACCCATACTCACCGCAGGGCCTTGAAAAGTTAAAGAGGTAGCAGATCCAATTTGAATGGCAAGCGGATCTGTCATGGATGCATTGGGATAGCCGTTGGGGAAATTTGGAAACTCAGCATCCAAAAATCTTCCTGCCCAGCCACTATTTACAACCATATTACTATCACTTGCACTCATCCAAATATCAGTAGCTCTAAAGTGCGAAAAATTTGGTTGCGGATAACCCACAGATTGTATAATACTTAATTCTCCATCATTGTACATCGCCTGAAGCCCAGTCATAGCGGGGTGTAGGCCTGCTTTGGTGACGCCTGATAATTTTAAAACTTTGTCTTCAGGAATATAAATATTAGAACGGACATTCACATAATTAGAAAAATTTTCGAGCGGAATGACCGTATTTAATCCATCATTGCCTCCATTGAGTTGAATGATAACTAGTACATGGTCATTTTCTACGGCTGCTGGCAGTAACAATGACTGTGCAATAGGATCTTCTGCACCAAATGCCTTAAATGAAAATCCACCCACTAGTGCTGGCATCACCACACCAACGGGGACAGTATTTTTTAAAAAATCTCTACGTTTCATGGGGGGATGTTTTATGCTAGTTGATACTCGGCTAGGTTCATTAAATATTTTACGAGGTCACGTATTTTAGTACGAACCGATGTAGTATTGGCAGCATTCGTAGGCGTTGATATATATAAATCCCATGCCTGCGTCCAATAAATATCGAGGCTTTGGCCATTTAATAGAATGTCTTTTTTAAGCTGCGCTTTGGAAGTAGCAGAAATATCAAGGCCTAACAAACGCTCTGTTAACTCAGCAATAAATAGATTAGGATCACCTGGATTTGAAAATGTTGTTGCATATGCAAGTGGATCGAGTTGTATTTTTTTACTATTAAAAGTATAACCACTTACAACCATAGTATCAGTGAACTGATTGCGCTTTGGTAGCGTATCACTATTGATCCAAACTTCATTGAATTGAGGTTCTTGGTAATACGCTTTCCAACCACTCACATCGGGCGGATCACCAATACTTTGTTGCATATTGTTCATCCAGCTAACGAGGTAATTGTAAAATCCATAATTGGTGAAATAATCTGTATCTGGC
>CAMAQW010000171.1 GCA_945860335.1 Sediminibacterium ginsengisoli
GATATTACTGCGGATGGACAAACATTGTCTGGTTTTCATATTGGAACTGTACTGAATGTTCCAATGAATAAAAAGTTTGCATTTCAAACCGGTTTGAACCTAGGAACAAAAGGTGTAAGTGTAGCGCATGATGGACATGGCGATAAATATAAATTTACAGCCATTGATATTCCTTTAAATGTTGTGGTTACCAGTAAAAAAGGATTGTTTGCCGGAACTGGTTTAAATCTTGGTTATAACCTGTCAGGAAAATTAGATGCACACGACGATCCTACCGAAAATTATGATTTTGAATTTGGGAGTGATAAGAATTTTACAAGAGCGGATCTTGGCTTAAATTTTTTAGTAGGCTACCAAACGAAGTCTGGCATTTTTGTAAGCGCTAATAGTTTAGTGAGCTTAACAGATATCGCACCTAGTGCCACTAGCTGGAAAAACAACGTGATTAGTTTATCTGTGGGATATACTTTGAAGAGCTCCAAAAAATAAGGGGGTTCGAGAAAATTTTTGCCGCACAAAGGCCGCCCTTCGGGCGGCCTTTGTTTTTATAAAAATCCAACTCCTGCTAAAATTATTTCGCAATTAACATAGCCAGCTTACAGGCCAGGCCCAGTAACATAGGATACACAAAAAATAGCCACAACATATCTACTAGGCGCAGCGTTTGCCACACTTTAGATCCTGATGCAATAGCCCGGTTTAAAAAGTCGTACCAGCTCACTAAACTGAGTTTGGCGGCCAAACCGTTAAATAAAACGGCCAATACGAGTATCACGACACCAAGGATATATATTTTAATCATGGTCATAACTTTTTTATTGAAAAATAGTATATTTAAGAAAACAAAAGTATGCCATTTACTAGGTTACAGCCCCGCTATTTCATGGCACTATGCCTGATTGCAATGGTTTACACCAGTTGCTTGCGTGAAAAAAATGGGGGGCTATTTTTACCGGGTGGTTTTGAAGCCACTGTGGTGGTAGATAGTTTACCGGGCAGGGCTAGGCATTTGGCAGTAAATGACAATGGAGATATTTATGTGAAAGCTAATAAGCCCATTGAAGGTGGCATGAACTATGTTTTAAGAGACGAAAACAATGATGGCCGCGCCGATATTATTAAGAATTTTGGACCCATCGCTAGTGAAGGTGCATACGCCACTGGCATGCGCATTCATAATGGATACTTATATACCAGTTCAGAAATGCTGGTGTACCGTTATAAATTAAAGAAGGGTGAAATGATACCTTCCAGCAAGGCAGAGTTTATTGTAATTGATAGCGGACAACCACGCGAGCATGATGGTAAGCCACTAGCTTTTGATGGCAAGGGTCATATTTTTGTTCCATTTGGCGCTCCTTCCGATGCTTGCCAAGAAGAAAATAGATTGCCAGGCTCACCAGGCATGAAGCCCTGCCCTATTTTAGATTCTAATGCAGGCGTTTGGATGTTTGATGAAAATAAACTCAATCAATTTAGAACCACCGATGGTATTAAAGTAGCAACAGGTTTACGAAGCCTTGTTGCCATGACATGGAACAATCAGGATAGCACTTTGTATTGTGTAGGCCACGGCAGAGATGGACTTTCTAGCAGCTGGCCACAATTTTACAACGAATGGCAGAGCGCTGTTTTACCATCCGAAGCGTTTTATAAATTAAAGCCTGGTGCCAATGCGGGTTGGCCTTATTATTACTTTGATCAAATGAAGGGTAAGGTCATGGTGAACCCTGAGTATGGTGGCAATGGCATACTCGAAAACACAGATAAAAATATTGAAACACCCATTGTAGGTTTCCCGGGTCATTACGCACCCAACGATCTACTTTTTTATACTGGCGATCAGTTTCCAGCACGTTATAAAAATGGTGCGTTTATTGCGTTTCATGGATCTACCATTCGTGCCCCATATCCGCAGGCAGGTTATATTGTAGCGTTTGTTCCGTTTGTAAATGGTAAGCCTCAAAAATGGGAAGTATTTGCAGATGGATTTACGGGGACTGATACACTTGTAAATACCAGTGATAGTAAGCACCGCCCAATGGGACTTGCACAAGGACCCGACGGTTCATTGTATGTTTCCGATTCTAAAAAAGGAAAGATTTGGAAGATTCAATACAAAGGAAATAAAGAAAGTTTTTCTGAAAAAAATCTAGCACAAATGAAAGCTAGAGAAAACAGAACCAATATAAAAAATCCGGACATCGTAAAAGATAATTTAGAAAAAGATAAAGTAGTGCTAGGTGGCGAAAAACTATACCAAATAAACTGCCGTGTTTGTCATCAAAAAAATGGACAAGGCGATGGTATTAGGTTTCCAACGATTGCAAAAACAGATTGGGTGAATGGGAATAAGGATACACTCATTGGCGTTATATTAAAAGGACTTGAAGGGCCCATTAAAATTAACGGTCAACCTTTTCATGGAGCGATGCCTAAATTTTCACAACTACCGGATAGAGATATTGCAAGTATACTTACGTATATCAGACAAAACTTTGGGAACAAATCAGACTCCATATCCAAAACCTCTGTAACCATTGTGCGCCAAAGACTTAGGCTCTTAAAAAGAAAAGAAATGCAGTTACAAAAAGAGGCCGAAGCCAAATTAAATGGACCGACTACTTTACGTAAATAGGATTTGCCAAACCATTTAAATCGTACACTACTTTACCACCTTTGATAGTGAGTTCGCATTCAAATTTTTCGGTACCATTTACTTTGTATCCTGTTTTGTCGTAGAAACCAAAGTTTCCTTTTCTGATATTTAAAATAGCGATGTCTGCTTCTGCGCCTTCTGTTAAATGACCAAGGTTGGTTCTATTAATAACCTGTGCGGGCTTCCATGTACTTGCTTTAATCACTTCAAAAAGAGGCATGCCTAAATTCATGAATTTAGACATCACACTTAATTGATCTTTCATAGAACTGTTCATGCTACCCGTATGTAAATCGGTACTGATGGTGTTAGGAAACAATCCTGCTTTTAATGCAGGTATCGCTTGCGTGTAATTAAAACTCGCGCCACCATAACCAACATCAAAAATGATACCTCTTTTTTGGGCTTCCAATACAAAAGGTTTTAAGGTATTATTAGCGTCAACAATTTCTTCTCTAGCACCATTTAATGCTGCATAGGTATGGGTATAAATATCCCCTGGTCGAAGGTGTTTGAAAAATAATTCTTGAATCGATAAATTGGGTTGAGAGCCGCCAAAATCAATTATAACAGGTAGTTCAGCGAGTTTGCCCGCTTCTACGGCACGCGTTGTAGGTGTCCAATCGGCACCGTTAAAATGCGCCAGTTTAAAGCCTACTACATAATCTTTGTACTGCTTAGCAGTATTTGCTGCAAGTTTTGGATTCATGTCTGCAATGTCCTGCTCGTAATTACCACCGCGCATCCCTTCTCCTACAATATTTAAAAAAGAGAGTACCCTTGTTTGAGAAATATCAATTACATTTTTTTTAAACGTTGCAAAATTTTTCCAACCGGCACCACCACAATCTACCACGGTGGTAACACCTACTCTAAATGTATAACCATCGGGCATGAGCGCACTTAATCCATCACTTAAATAATGATCTGGTTGCGTGCCTGCAAAAACGTGCGCGTGCATATCAATAATACCTGGCACTACTTTTAATCCGGTAGCATCCACGACTTGCTTGGCTTCTGATGCAGGTAAGTTTTTACCAACTTTAAATATTTTACCCGCCTTAATAGCAATGTCCATTACAGCATCAATACCGTTTTTAGGATCAATTACATGACCACCCTTAACAAGTACATCAAAACTAGCAGGTGCCTGAGCTTTCAACTGAAGCGAAAGGGCCACAAATAAGGTAATAATGAGTAGGTTCTTATTCATACATGGAAAGTTTAATTGAGGATTGTATGTAATTTATAAAAAAACGAGGAAAGTGCATAAAATATAGGTAAACAGAAACCTTTTTTTGCTATTATTTGATTAATTTCTCATTCAAATTATAACCGATTGCTATGAACATGATTGCTACACTACTTGTTAGTAATATCCTCCATTTTTTTGCGCCAGATACTGCCCAACACCAACTCATTGTGGGCTCCTATACTAAAAAAGGAAACCCTGGTATTGAAGTATATGCCGTTAACGCAGTTACCGGAAAGCCTAAGTTGTTGTATACAAAAGAAAATGCCAATGCTTCTTATTTGACATTAGCAAATAATGGAAAATCAATGTATGCTGTAACGGAAGGCGGCAAAGACGCTTCTTTTGTAAGTGCTTATCAATTAGATGCAAGCAATCAATTTCAAAAACTAAATCAAGAGCCTATCAAAGGTGCAGCCCCTTGCTTTATTGTATCTAGGCCCGAAAGTAAAACCGTGTATACGGCTAATTATACCTCTGGTAGTGTTAGTGTTTTTAAAAC
>CAMAQW010000172.1 GCA_945860335.1 Sediminibacterium ginsengisoli
TGCAAATATAGGGTCAAAGACAAAAATTCAGGTTATATTGCATTAAATTTCCAATCAGCCCATGACGATCCTCCTCAAGCAAGTCACAATTGCCGATCCTCAATCAAAACACAATGGTTTAACAACGGATATTTTTATTGAGAACGGTATCATCGTTTCAATTGAATCAAATAGTTCAAAAAAAGCAGATCAAACCATCGAGTGTAAGGATGCCTTTGTATCAAGTGGATGGGTAGATGTTTTTTCAAATTTCTGTGATCCGGGTTTTGAGTTCAAAGAAACCTTACAATCAGGAATAGCAGCTGCCGCAGCTGGTGGATATACCAGGGTACTTGTAATGGGTGATACAAAACCTGTAACTGACAACAAAGCACAGGTTGCTTACATTCATGCTGCGGGAACTAATGCAAATGTTACGCTCCATCCTATTGGCGCGATAACAAAAAAAATGGAAGGACAATCACTTGCAGAAATGTATGACATGCGCGCATCAAGTGCCGTTGCATTTTCGGACGGAATGCATCCTGTTCAATCTCCTGGTGTATTTTTAAAAGCGCTTCAATATGTAAAAGCTTTTGATGGTATTTTAATTCAAATCCCTATCGACAAAACCATTGCAGCAAATGGGCTAATGCATGAAGGCATCGTTTCTACACAAATGGGACTTCCAGGACTTCCAGCGGTAGCCGAAGAACTTATGGTAAAACGCGACATAGACTTACTCAGGTATACTGGTTCTAAACTTCATATTACGGGTGTTTCATCTGCAACTACAATTGATTTAATTAGAGCTGCCAAAAAAGAAGGCCTTGCCATTTCGTGTAGTGTTACACCAACGCATCTTTTTTACTGTGACGAAGACATGACTACCTACAACACCAATTTAAAAGTAATTCCTCCGGTGAGAACAAAAGCTGACAGAGATGCACTTAGAGCCGCTGTTGTAGATGGTACTATCGATTGCATTGCTTCGCATCATGCGCCACAAGACTGGGATCATAAAGTGTGTGAGTTTGAATATGCCGAGTTTGGTAATATAGGATTACAAACAACCTATGCAACACTTGAACAAACGGTTCCTGGATTAAAGCCAGAACAAATTTCAAATTTACTAAGTGGAAATGCTAGACACATATTTGGATTACCATCTGTTTCCATTAACGAAGGTCAAGCCGCAGAATTAACTATATTTAATAGAACAGGAACCACAACCCTAACTGCTAAAAATAATAAGAGTAAGTCTAGTAACTCCGCATTTATGGATATGTCCCTAAATGGAAGTATTGTGGTAACTATTCATAACAATCAATTATCGCATTAATATTTTACTCAAACAATCTTTAATTATTTCTCATGGAAAACAACAATATCAAACAAGGTATAACTTATGGTATCGTGGGTGGCCTTATTTTTTTAGCACTTTCATTTGGTTTATGGGCTGTAGGATCTGTTGAAAACTATGTAGCTGTAACTGGTGTAACCACTTTTATTCCATACCTCTTTATTATTTTATTGGTAGTTGGTTTTAAGTTAAGAAAAGACAATGGTGGACTCTATTCTTTTAAAGAAGCTCTTCAATTTACTTTTGTTGCTTACGTTATTTATTCAATCATTGAATCTGTAGGTACCTATGTATTATTTGCGCTTGTGGATCCAGATATGACTGCAAAAGTGATAGAAATAGCAATTGCCAAATCTGTGCAAATGATGGAAAAGTTTGGAGCATCAGAAGCGCAAATTGAGGAAACGATTAAAAAAATGCAAGCTGAGCCAAAAACAACTTCATTTAAGCAAGTGTTTTTAGGTCTTGGTTTAGCCATCGTATTTGGATTTATTAAAGCACTTGTTCTTTCAATTATTGTAAAGAAAAACGAAGAAGTACCAGAGCAAATCTAATCACATGCAAGTATCTGTTGTAATACCCCTTTTTAATGAAGATGAATCCCTGCCAGAATTGTGTAGATGGATTACGCGTGTAATGGATCAAGAAAAATTGTCTTATGAGGTGATACTCATAGATGATGGTAGTACCGATAATAGTTGGGAGGTTATTACGCAAATTAGTGCTGCTAATAGTGCTTTTAAAGGGATACAATTTCAACGCAATTATGGTAAGTCTGCCGCCTTAAATGAAGGTTTTAAAGCTGCACAAGGGGAAGTAATTATTACCATGGATGCCGATATGCAAGATTCACCTGATGAAATTCCAGCACTGAGAGATATGATTGTAAACGGTGGCTTTGATGTAGTGAGTGGATGGAAGAAAAAAAGATTTGACAACACTCTTACTAAAAATATTCCTTCTAAATTATTTAATGCCGTTGCCCGTAAAAGTTCAGGTATTCAACTCAACGACTTTAATTGTGGTCTAAAAGCTTACAAAAACAAAGTAGTTAAGAGTATTGAGGTATATGGCGAAATGCACCGATATATCCCTATTTTGGCAAAGGGCAGTGGGTATAAAAAAATTGGTGAAAAAGTAGTGGAACACCGTGCTAGAAAATATGGAGTTACCAAATTTGGTTGGCAGCGGTTTGTAAATGGATTTTTAGATTTAGCCACTATCCTATTTTTAAATAAATTTGGTAAACGCCCTATGCAGTTTTTTGGCTTATTGGGTACCTTGTTTTTTTTAATTGGTTTTACGGCTAGTATATATTTGGTGCTTGCCAAATTTGCTACTGAGGATTTTTCTTTAACCAATCGTCCTGCATTTTATATTGCACTTACTACCATGGTAATTGGTATGCAACTCTTTTTGACAGGATTTGTTGCCGAATTAGTGGCACGAAATGCTACAGAACGAAACGTGTATTTGATTGCTTCAAAGATTGGTTTAGATCAATAGTTCATAATTTTTTGTTATGAAAAAAAAGGTAGTTATTATCGGTTCCGCTTGGCCATTAAGAGGCGGTGGTATTGCTACTTTTAATGAGCGTCTAGCCAAGCAGTTTTTGGATGAAGGACATGAAGTCGTCATCTATACTTTTTCCTTACAATACCCTTCTTTTTTATTTCCAGGCAAAAGCCAGTATGCAACAGAACCTAAACCCCATCATTTAAATATAAAGGCGGTAGTCAATTCAGTAAACCCATTTAATTGGGTACGTATTGGCAATGAAATAAAAAAAATGGCCCCCAATCTTGTGGTGGTTAGATACTGGATTCCATTTATGGGTCCTTGCTTAGGTACCATCGCATCCATTATCAGAAAAAATAAAACATCCAAGGTAGTTTGTATTGCGGATAATGTGGTTCCGCACGAGAAACGTCCTTTGGATACATTATTTACTAAATATTTTGTGGGTCAAATAGATGCATTTGTAACGCTAAGTGAAAAGGTTCAAAAAGATCTTACACTCTTTACACAAAAACCATCTGCTACAGTCGTACATCCGCTCTATGATAATTTTGGTGAACCCATATCAAAATTAGAAGCCAGAAAAAAATTAGAACTAGACTCTTTTGATCCTATTATTTTATTTTTCGGTTTTATACGCGCTTATAAAGGACTTGATTTGTTATTACAAGCGCTGGGCTATTTAAAAAAGCAAGGAAAGATTATCCCAACACTGGTTATCGCTGGTGAATTTTACGATAAAAAAGAACCTTACTTACAACTTATAGAAGAGCAGGATTTAATAAGTGATGTCATTGTCAAAAGTGATTTTATAGCAGATAGTGATGTGCGCAATTATTTTTGTGCTACTGACTTTGTGATACAGCCCTATAAGCATGCTACACAATCTGGTATTACGCCACTTTGCTTACATTTTAATAAACCTATGCTTGTTACAAATGTTGGAGCCCTAGCTGCCATGGTGCCTAATCATATAGTAGGTGTTGTAACAGAGCCGGATTATTTATCTATTGCGCATGGGATTGAAAAACTATATGCTCTAGGAGAACCTCATTTTATACCTGCCATCGAAATTGAAAAGAAAAAATACAACTGGAATCAATTAACCCATCAAATTTGGGACTTAATAAAATAATACTATGTCACAACAAAAAATACAATCCATCATTGAAAGCTCTATTGCTGTAAAACAACAATATGTAAATGACCCTGCTTTCCTCCAAAAAATTAATGATGCTGTAACGCTTGTTGCAACTGCATTTAAGAACGGTTTTAAAGTTCAGTTTTGTGGAAATGGAGGCAGTGCAGCCGATGCACAACATTTAGCTGCCGAGTTTTCGGGACGTTTTTACAAAAACCGCAAAGCCCTTCCTTCTGATGCGCTACACTGCAATAGTTCTTATGTAACAGCAGTAGCCAACGATTATAGTTACGATGAAATATATTGTAGATTGGTGGAAGGCACCATGATCAAGGGCGATGTGCTAGTTGGTTTAAGTACTTCTGGTAATTCTGGTAACATTGTAAAAGC
>CAMAQW010000173.1 GCA_945860335.1 Sediminibacterium ginsengisoli
CCTGTGTTACGCGCATAGGAGGCACCTTGTTTTGTTTCAGAGGTTATAATAAAATTACCATTTGGATGTAAGGCTCTCCAATCATTGGCGATTTGCAAACTGTTATCGGTAGAGTTGTTGTCTACAAAAACAACTTCAAAATCATTTAAGTTAGCATTACCCGTATATAAACTATCGAGGGCACCAGTAATATAACTGGCTCTATTATAACTACAAATGACAATTGATAACATTAATCCTTTTTAGACCTTACATAAAATACAATAGATCCAATAGCCAATAACCAAACGAGTGATACGGCACCCAAACCTAATTTATTAGCTAAAATCACTTCGGTTGGTTCAAACTTAAATGTTATTTTATGAGAACCTGCTGGAACTTCGATGCTTCTTAAAACATAGTTACATTTATAAATGGGGGTTTCTTTATCATCTATAAATGCTTTCCAACCATAGGTATAATAGATTTCACTAAATACAGCTAATTGTTTTGAACTAGAGGTACTTGTATATTCCATTTGGTCGTTTTGCTTGCGCACTAATTTAATGCTTGCTAAACTATCTTTTGTATATGCTGTATCTAATTTCCAATCTTGCTTTTCAACAACCGCTTGAGTTTTTGGATCGAAACTAGTAATTGCTTTCATAACTGCAGCTGCATCAGGTTGAACAGAAACACTTTGAACAAACCATGCATTACCAAGCGCATCAGGATTAGGAACGGTGTCTCTATTGATATCACCCTGAATAAAATACTTGGTATTTAACATATTTGCTGTTGGCATACAATTTGGAAAATTATACCACTGATTTTCAATTAAGTCTTGATAAATACTAAGCTTAGCTGGATGATATCCGCCAACACTATGATGGAAGTATGAATTTAAAGCGCCAGAATTAAATGCGCCTTGTATACCGCCACGTAAATCTAAAACCCTAAAATAACTGGTATCTTTTAATATTGTTGCATCGGTAGGAGTTGGATTAAAATTAGCTTCCGCTTCGATCGCATCAGAAAAATTTGATGCATCAAAATATTGTAGATCTACTTTAAATAAATCAAATAGAGCTACAAATCCTAGGGCAACAATGAAAATAGTTTTTGAAATAAATTTTTTGTAATATAAAAATATGGCTACAAATAATACAGCAGCTAAACCAAGTGATTTAAACAAGTCTGATGAGAACATGGCTTGCCTATCCGCAGCTAACCCATCCACTAAACTAGCAACTGGCGCCTCAAAAGCAGCGCGTTGGTTTGGATCCGGTATTTGTTGAACCTGTTTAATTAAATCAGCTTCTGTGGTGCTTTTAAAATTTTGTGTGGCATAAAAATAAAAAGCTATTACAAAAAGGGCTCCAGTAATATATAGTGCTGGTTTAATTTTTTGTAAAAACGATTCTTTATTGTCTTCAAATTTATTTGCAATTTCTTGTGCACTTAAAACAGCCATCATCCCTAGTAATAGAGTTGGAATCACCATAATCATACTAGGTGCTCTAAACTTATTATAAAAAGGTAAATGGTCTAACATAAATACGTTAAAGCTTTCGAAGTATAATCCATATGACAACAAAAGCGATAAAACAATGGCGCCACCAATCCAAAACCTGTGTTTGATTTGCATAAATCCAAATCCAATAAGTCCTATTAAGCCAAATAAAAATCCAATGTAAGGAGGGCCTGCAGTATATCCAATACCACCCCAATAAAAACGGATATAGCCCTGTAATTGCTCGGCAACTTGTTGAGGCATGGATTGTAAAGCTTCGATGGCTTTAGAACCTGCTGGATCAATATTGTTAGGATCACTACCACCGCCATAAATATTAGGGAATAGGAGAGTTAAAGGCTCTGGCTTAAGCATGCTGTAATCAAGTGCATATGCTTTACTCAAACCCTCTGTCGATTTGGTACCATCAGCTTTTGCAAGTACTGAACCACCTCTAATAGAAGCTTTCCCATAATTATACGTGCTAAATAACATGGGGGCATTGCTTAAAATACCCAATAGTATAACAATCGCAGCACCAGCAAAACATTGTACAATGGATTTATAGGATTTTTCTTTAATCCAAATAATTAAATAATACAACGAAATAAATCCTGCAATAATAAAAGTATAGTAGGCAATTTGAAGGTGATTACATCCAAATAATTCGGTGCTCGCAATGGCAAGCAAAATAAGTCCAATTATAAATTTGCGTTCATACACGAGAATAAGTGAGCCAATAAAAAATGGCATATACGCAATGGCGTGTAATTTGGTAATATGACCAACTATGGCAATAATTGGGTTATAAGTGGCATAACCATAACCAAGAGCCCCCACAATACCAATTAGGTAATGTACCCCAAATACCTGCGATAAAAAGTAAAAAGCTAGGCATGCCAAGAAAAAGTAGCCCATGGGTTCTGGTAAACCCATTTGAAAAATGGCATCTAATTTACCCAATGAATAGGCAAAAGGAATAATGCCCGTAATTTGATAGGCAGGCATTCCGGAAAACATGCCATTTGTCCAATAAGGAAGGGAACCTGTTGCCTCTTTACTTTTGAGCGCATCCTGAGCCATTCCTTTCCACTGCACCACATCGGATTGCTGTAATACTTTGCCTTGTAAAATAGGCTTACAATAAAGTACGGCAACTATTAAAAATATACCAACTGCTATAAGATGGGGAATGATTGATTTCAGGTTCAACTGCTTCATGAATATGGATTTATCAGGTGCTACAAACCTAACAAAATTTTACTTTAAATTACCTTTCAATCCCAATAAATAAAGAACTTACACGTATTTTTAGGATATTATTAAACACATGAAGCGATTCCAGTTTTATTCTAAAATTACATTTATTTGTAATATATTATTTTGTTATTGTTTGTTCATCAGAGCAACCAAAATTGGAGAAGTATCCAACGACCTCCTTTTTTCATTTAGTTCAGTTATTGTCATTTTAGGATGGTTTGTTGCTCCAATACTCACTGTCATCGAAAACATATACCTTTTTTGGTTGTTTATTAAAAAACAAGAGTCGGGACTCCCAGCTTGGCGAATTGTTGCCACCTTACTCTTTTTTATTGCTCAAATATTTGTTCATTTTATAATGCCTGCATGATTCATTCTATTTTAAAAGACAAGCCAACCAAATTATTTGTAAGTATTGCTGCTTTTTTTGTAGCCAATGCATTAATAGCCGAATGTATAGGGGGTAAAATATTTTCACTTGAAAAAGTATTTGGCATGTCACCTTCCAACTTTAACATATTTGGTCAAACAGGTTTGGCTTTTAATTTAACCTGTGGTGTACTATTATGGCCACTTGAATTTATTGTTACTGATATTGTAAACGAATATTACGGCCCAAAAGCAGTGAAGCGCATTAGCTATACCGCAGTGGTACTCATCATTTATGCTTTTGTCATGTTTTATGGAGCCATGCATGTAGCGCCCGCCGATTTTTGGATTACTTCGAAACAAACAGAAGGTATTGATAATTTGCAAACAGCTTTTAGTGGCATATTTGGACAGGGCATGTGGATTATTGTTGGGAGCATTACAGCATTTTTAGTAAGCCAAATCATTGATGTAACTGTCTTTCATAAAATCAAAAAAATGACAGGCGAAAAGTGGGTATGGCTTCGTGCAACCGGTTCTACAGTGGTATCTCAACTGGTTGATAGCTTTATTGTTTTGTTTATTGCATTTAAAATAGGGAATGGATGGTCTTGGCAATTGGTGCTTGCCATATGTTTAGTAAATTATGCTTATAAATTTACAATGGCCATTGTACTAACTCCATTAATCTATATTATTGAGAAACAGATTGATCATTACTTAGGGCATGACACTGCACAAAAAATGAAACGTGCAGCCATGGGTATTGAAAATGAATAGCTCTTACTGTGCTTGTAAAATTTTATGCACTACAATTTTATCGATAGGTAGGCTCATTGCGGCTTCAGATAAATCGTTTAGCGCAATCCACCTTGTATGCTCGGCTTGACCATTTTTATCTGCAATTTCCTCTGGCTTAAAATCAAAAGCAATTGACCTAGTATTGAGTGGGGCTAAACTAATCGGATTCACACGGTAGTATATAGACAAAATTTGATCACCAGCTCTAAATGCCGATGGCTGGTAAAAATCGGTGGTGTAAATATGATCTCCAACAGTTACATCTAGTCCGGTTTCTTCTTTAAATTCCCTGACTAAACAATCACGGGTGCCTTCACCAAATTCGAGGCCACCTCCTGGTAATTTTGTAAAATAATCACCTCTGATAAATTCATCACTTACTAGTAATCCATGAGCTGGATCAATTAAAATACCGTAAACCCTTACTGTAATATGTGAC
>CAMAQW010000174.1 GCA_945860335.1 Sediminibacterium ginsengisoli
TTATTGGCTACCAGTAATTCTGCTAATTCTTCGGTGGTTTTACGGTTGAGGGTGTAAATAATTCCACTCTTTCCTTTATGCTGTGAAATAAATTTTACAATATGCTTTACCGTTTCTTCTTTTTTTATTTTAGGCTGAATTTCATAAAATAAATTAGACCTATTAAAACTTGAAAGAAAAATATTAGCGTCGCGTAAACCTAAATTTTTAACAATATCGCTTTGCACTTTTGGCGTAGCCGTTGCCGTTAAAGCAACAACAGGCACCGATGGATTGATGATATCCATCATTTCTCGTAAGCGTCTGTACTCGGGTCTAAAATCATGTCCCCACTCCGAAATACAGTGGGCTTCATCTACGGCAAAAAAGGAAATTTTGAGGTCGCTAAAAAAATCAAGGTTTTCTTGCTTGGTTAATGTTTCGGGCGCCACATACAATAGTTTGGTTTTGCCATTTAGCAAATCATCTTTTACTATTTTTATTTGACCCTTATTTAAAGAAGAATTCAAAAAGTGTGCTACCTCATCATTTTCACTATATCCGCGTACCAGATCTACCTGGTTTTTCATGAGCGCAATAAGTGGAGACACCACAATAGCACATCCCTCTTGGAGAAGTGCTGGAAGTTGGTAGCATAAACTTTTACCGCCACCAGTTGGCATAATAACAAAAGTGTCTTTACCGCTTAATAAACTGGTAATTGCCTGTTCTTGGGTGCCTTTAAACTCTCTAAAACCAAAATACTTTTCGAGGCCTCCATAAATATCAAAAGTGCTCGGGTCTACTAGGGTGCTGGCCTGCCTGGGGCCTTTTATTTTAGCTGGTGCCTTTTTAGGGGCTGCTTTTGGGGTTATTTTGGTGGTTTTACTGCTTGTTTTTGCCATTTCTCATCTGTATTTCCTTCATAATCAACTAACAACGGATATTCGTACTTTGTTTAAGTTAATCCTTTTTTTTGAAAGGATGGCGAAGTTAACAAAGAATGACCTGAATACGCTTGCTTTCATGTTAAAGTTTACCTTTGCACTGCATGAAAAACGCAATACTAGAAACCGCTTTACAAACCGTTCAATTAGAGGCAAAGTCAATTGCAGACCTAGCCACATTTTTGGATGCTTCATTTGTAGAAACGATTGAACTTCTAAACAATTGTAAAGGCCGTTTGGTTTTTAGTGGGATCGGAAAAAGTGCACTCATCGCACAAAAAATTGTAGCTACACTTAATTCTACCGGAACACCTTCTTTATTTATGCATGCCGCAGACGCCATCCATGGTGATTTAGGTACGGTACAAAAAGACGATATCGTTTTAATCATTAGTAAAAGTGGAGAGAGCCCAGAAATCAAGGCCCTTGTACCTTACATTAAAAACTTTGGCAATAAACTAATTGGCATTGTAGGCAATACGTCAAGTTATTTAGCGGCGGCGTCGGATCATATTTTAAATACAACGGTAAGTGCCGAAGCATGTCCTAATAATTTAGCGCCAACCAGCAGTACAACGGCTCAACTTGTTATGGGGGATGTTATTGCAGTATGCCTCATGCAATTAAAAGGTTTTACAAGTGATGATTTTGGAAAATACCACCCCGGGGGTAATTTAGGTAAGCGCTTGTTTTTAAAAGTTGCAGACCTTACAAGTACAGATCTTAAACCTACCGTTGAACCTCATACGCCATTAAAAAATGTGATTCTTGAAATTACTAAAAATAGATTGGGCGTTGCAGTAGTTATTAATAATGGTCAAATTGCTGGTGTTATCACAGATGGTGATTTAAGACGCATGCTTGAAAAAACGGTAAACATAGAAAATATTACAGCAGCAGAAATTATGTCGCATTCCCCCCAAGTTATAGATTATCAAACGCTTGCTGCTGAAGCTATTGATAAGATGAAGCAACATGAAATAAGCCATTTGATTGTTACCAAAGACGGTCACTATTATGGCATATTACATATCCACGAACTTATAAAAGAGGGACTCATTTAGTTATGAATAAACACCATTACGTAGCCATCATGGCCGGTGGGATTGGCAGTAGGTTTTGGCCTATGAGTAGAACTGCATACCCAAAACAATTTTTGGATATTTTACATACTGGGAAATCACTGATACAGTGGACTTTTGAAAGGTACAAGGCTTTTATACCGCTAGACAATATTTACATTGTTACTTCAGAAGAATATGTATCTATTGTTAGGGAACAATTACCTGAACTTCCCGTACAAAATATATTAGCGGAACCTAGCAGAAAAAACACAGCTGCATGTATCGCCTATATTTCTTGTAAGCTACTCCAAAAAGACCCAGAAGCTTCTTTAATTGTTGCACCTTCCGATCATATGATTTTAGATGCAGAACAGTTTAGAGAAACGACGAGCAAAGCACTAGCATTTGTTAACGATATCAAATCACTTGTTACACTTGGCATTAAGCCAACACATCCAAACACTGGATACGGTTATATACAACATGATAGCATAGAAGCGGGCGATGGAATTTTTAAAGTAAAAACATTTACCGAAAAACCGGATATAGAACTTGCTAAAACATTTATTAGCAGTGGCGACTTTTTATGGAATGCAGGTATTTTTGTTTGGAAAGTGGCGCAAATTGTAAAAGCATTTGAAATGTTTCAACCAGAAATGTTTGAACTATTTGATGCGGCTAAAGACAAGTTTAATACCCCGCAAGAAAAAGAAGCCATTGATACCATATATCCACTCTGTGTAAATATTTCTATTGATGTAGCCATCATGGAAAAAGCAGACAATGTATATGTGATTCCATCATCGTTTGGATGGAGTGATTTAGGAACATGGAATAGCGCTTACGATAATTTAGAAAAAGATTATTTAGGTAACGCAGTAGCTTCAGATAACGTAATCGTAATTGATGCTACAAAGTGCATGGTGGCAGGACCCGAAAATAAACTCATGGTATTACAAGGGCTCGATGATTTTATTGTAGTAGATTCGGAAGATGCTTTACTCATTTGTAAAAAAGAAAAGGAACAATCCATTAAAGAATACGTTGCAGAAGTGAAACGCAACAAAGGTGACAAATATTTATAACCCAATATTCATACATGTCTAATTTAAAAACAATTATCACAGGTTCAGGTTCTTATATACCTCCAGGCATTAAAAAAAATACTGATTTTACCAATCATCGTTTTTTTACTGAAAATGGAGAAGCCATAGAAACGCCTTCATCAGAAATTGTTGAAAAATTTAAAGACATAACAGGTATTGAAGAAAGACGTTACACGAGTTCAGATGTTAACGCTTCTGATATGGCCACCATTGCTGCAAAAAAAGCAATTGAAGATGCTGGTTCAGATCCAGAAACACTAGATCAAATTATTGTAGCCCATAATTTTGGAAACGTACTAGATAAAACCATTCAAACAGATGTTTTACCTGCATTAGCATCAAGGGTAAAACACGATTTAGGCATTAAAAATCCAAACTGTGTAGCCTACGATATTTTATTTGGTTGTCCAGGTTGGATACAGGGTGTGATTCAGGCAGATGCATTTATAAAATCGGGAATGGCAAAAAAATGTTTGGTGATAGGTGCCGAAACATTAAGCCGTGTAGTGGATGATTATGATAGAGACAGTATGATTTTTAGTGATGGCGCTGGTGCTACTATTTTAGAAGGCAAAGAGGATACCAACGCTGGTATTTTAGCAGCAAGTGTTCAAAGCCATTGCAACGATGAAGCCTATTATTTATACATGGGCAAATCCAATAAACCAGACAGCGATCCTAGCGTGCGTTATATTAAAATGAAGGGCCGTAAAGTATACGAGTATGCCATAAAAAATGTGCCTCTTGCCATGAAAGAATGCCTTGATAAAGCGGGCGTACACGTAAGCGAGGTAAAACAGTTTTTCCTCCACCAAGCCAACGAAAAAATGGATGAAGGATTTATTAAAGTGCTATTTAAATTATACGGCATCAAAGAAATACCTGAGCATATCATGCCAATGAGTATTCATAAACTAGGTAATAGTTCTGTTGCAACAATACCCACATTGTATGATTTGGTAAAACATGGACAACTAGAAAATCATAGCCTTCAAAAAGGAGACATTGTTTTATTTGCGTCTGTAGGAGCCGGCATGAATATCAATGCGGTGTGTTATAGGATGTAAAGCCTATTAATACCCTCGCTCGTTTTTTCCTTCGATATAATTTAAAAATGCCTTGTTTACCACTTTGTTACCACCAGGTGTTGGATAGTTACCTGTAAAATACCAATCACCAGTATTAGTAGGGCAACAAGTATGCAAGTCTTCGATGGTTTGATAAATAACTTCTACC
Source organism: Sediminibacterium ginsengisoli (assembly GCA_945860335.1). Taxonomy (GTDB): domain Bacteria; phylum Bacteroidota; class Bacteroidia; order Chitinophagales; family Chitinophagaceae; genus Sediminibacterium; species Sediminibacterium ginsengisoli_B. The sequence continues at coordinate 4,333 of CAMAQW010000174.1, forward strand.
GGTGTAGACACTTCTGGTGGGGTAAT
>CAMAQW010000175.1 GCA_945860335.1 Sediminibacterium ginsengisoli
AACCGATTTTAACAGGTTCGGTTACCATCATAAAATAAAAAAAGCCGCAATAAAATTGCGGCTTTTTAAGTTGGTTGCCCGACCTGGATTCGAACCAAGACAAACTGCACCAAAAACAGTCGTACTACCATTATACTATCAGGCAATCCGGTCATTCATTTCTGAATGGGGTGCAAAAATAGGGTGCAACTTAAAATTTTCCAAATATTTTAGACTCGTTTTTGGCTAAAAGCCTCAAAATCAGACTATAATTTAGCTATGGGCTCTTAAATCCTGCTCACTTTGTTCAAATGTTTTATATTTAAAGGACAAAATTTTAAACCCATGCAAAAATTACTATTGTTATCTGTGTTTATTGGTTGCTTGTTTTTACTTTCTTTTAGAGATGATAAAAAGAAAAAGATTGTATTTTTTGGTGACTCTATCACCGAGGCAGGTGCTAAACCTGGGGGTTATATTAAAATGATGGAACAGATGCTTGCAAATGCAGGTAAGGCTCAAAAATATGAATTGGTAGGTGCTGGAATAGGTGGCAATAAAGTATACGATTTGTACCTACGTATGGAAAACGATGTACTCGCAAAAAATCCGGATATCGTTGTTATTTATATTGGTGTAAATGATGTTTGGCATAAAGCGTCTTCAGGTACAGGTACCGATTATTGGAAGTTTGGTCCTTTTTATGAAGCCCTTGTTAAAAAAATTCAGGCCACGGGTGCTAAAGTAGTTGTGTGTACACCTGGGGTAATTGGTGAAAGAACAGACAATAGCAATCAACTAGATGGCGATCTAAATTTATACAGCAAATGGATTCGTGATTTTAGTGCCAAAAAAAATTTGCCACTCGTTGATGTGCGCAAAGTTTTTATGGATTATAATACCCTCAACAATCCTACCAATCAGGAGTCTAAAATTTTAACCACTGACCGCGTGCATTTAAATGAAAAAGGAAATGCAGTGTTAGCAGAAGCGATGTGGAATGTGCTTGGTGCTTTATAATAAGTTACGCTAACTACGAACTATTCTGCAATAACCAAGTAGTAGTTTTTCTTTCCTTTTTGAAGTAATAAGTATTTGCCTTGTAAAAGGTCATCTGTGTTAAGTGTTGTTTTTTCTGGTGCTATTTTGGTTTTATTTAAACCAAGTCCACCTGCTACAAACATTTTTTTAGCCTCACCTTTACTCGGGAATATATTGGTTTCAGCAAGTAGGTCTATTAGGTCGTAACCATTGGCTAGTGCCGCTTTGCTCACTTTTGCAGTAGGAACGCCCTCCATTACTTGTAATAGTTCGTTTTCATTTAAGCTTTGTAAAACTTCTGTGGTGGCGTTACCAAATAATATTTCTGAGGCTTTCACTGCAAAGTCATAATCGGCATTACTGTGCACCCAAGTAGTTAAGCACTCCGCCAATTTCTTTTGTAATAATCGTAAGTGTGGTGCAGCTTCATGCTCTGTTAATAAAGCGTCTATTTGCGCAACTGGTAAAAGCGTAAATATTTTAATCCAACCTTTTGCATCTTCGTCAGATGCGTTTAACCAAAACTGATAAAACTGATAAGGGCTAGTTTTTTTAGGATCTAACCATATGTTTCCTTTTTCTGTTTTACCAAATTTGCCACCATCTGCTTTTTTTATGAGTGGGCAAGTAAATGCAAAAGCCTCGCCACCAGTTTTGCGTCTGATAAGTTCGGTACCTGTGGTGATGTTTCCCCACTGGTCACTTCCACCCATTTGAAGTTTGCAATTTTTGTTTTGGTACAACCAGTAAAAATCGTAACCCTGTATAAGTTGGTAAGTAAATTCTGTAAAGCTCATGCCCGTATCACCTTCTAGTCTCTTTTTTACACTGTCTTTGGCCATCATGTAATTGACCGTGATATGTTTGCCTGCATCTCTTATAAAAGAAAGAAAATTAATTTCCTTAAACCAGTCATAGTTGTTCACCATAACGGCTGCATTTTTTTTAGAGCCATCAAAATCTAAAAACTTTTCTAATTGTTTGCGAACACCTTCTTGATTATGGAGCAACACTTCTTCTGATAGTAAATTGCGCTCTTCACTTTTACCTGATGGATCGCCCACCATACCGGTAGCACCACCCACAAGTGCATAGGGTTTATGCCCCGCATTTTGCAAGTGCACAAGTAGTAAAATAGGCACAAGGCTACCGATGTGTAAACTATCGGAGGTAGGGTCAAATCCAATATACCCAGATACCATTTCTTTAGCCAATAGTTCTTCGGTACCTGGCATCATATCCTGAATCATGCCTCTCCAACGTAGTTCTTCAATCAAAGTCATAACAGTGTGCTTATTTGTTGCAAAAGTAAGGAATAGTTAGTAGGGGTATTACGGGTTCTAGCCGTTATTTTTGCAATATGAATAAAGTTGGAGATGGAACACGCGTATTACATTTTTTAGTAGATACGCTTCTTTTTTGGATACTCGCTGTGCTGCTATACAAATGGTGGAATTTTCATGTATTGTATTGGGGGTATATGCACCTCAATTTTGGCTGGTTTTTCTTTGGATCCCAATTTATTTACTACTTTATTTTAGAACTCTTATTTGCCAAAACACCCGCTAAATGGCTCACTGCTTCTAGGGTTGTTTCAGCAAAAAGCGAGCCTGGTAAATTCATAAAACCAAGCCTGGTTCAAATATGTATCCGCTCTTTATCAAGGCTCATTATCATAGATCCATTTTTTATTCCGTTTTTAGGAACCACATTGCATGATTATTTGAGTGGAACTATGGTGGTAGAGTCGTAATTTTGCAGCCTACTTATGGCAAAGATTGGCATTAACATCGCAACTGGTAGCCTTCAAAAGGCTGAAATGATTGTAGGAATAGATTTAGGTACCACGAATAGTTTGGTGGCCATTATTCATCCCGAAACCAAGCAACCCGTTGCTTTAAAAGAGCATGATAGCTCTAGTTTGGTACCTAGCGTGGTACACTTTGACGTTTTTGGTAATCCAGAAGTAGGACAGGGGGCTAAACGTTTTTTAGAAACAGACCCCGCAAATACCATATTTAGCGCCAAGCGCCTAATGGGTAAAAGCTATAAGGATGTAAGCCAGAGTGCGGGTTATTTCACCTATAAAGTCATTGATGACAATACCGATGCACTCGTTAAAGTACAGGTAGGCTCCAGCTTTTATTCACCCACCGATTTATCTTCTTTTATACTGGCCGAATTAAAAAAGCGTGCCGAACATATTTTAAAAACACCCGTAACCAAAGCCGTAATTACGGTGCCTGCTTATTTTAATGATGCCCAGCGTCAGGCCACCCGTGATGCGGGTAAAATGGCCGGACTGGATGTACTCCGTATTGTAAATGAGCCAACCGCTGCAAGTTTAGCCTATGGTTTAGGACTTGAAAAGGAAGGGGAGACAACTATTGCTGTATACGATTTAGGAGGTGGTACTTTTGATATTTCTATCCTTAAAATAACAGACGGTGTGTTTGACGTACTATCTACCAATGGGGATACTTATTTAGGAGGAGACGATATTGACAGGGCTATTATTGATTATTGGCTAGCGCAAAAATCAATTGACATTAAAGTTTTACAAACCAATCCTAACTTATTACAAACCATACGCTTAAGTGCAGAAGAAGCTAAAAAAGCTTTAAGCAGTTCGGATCAGTTTGAAACAACCATTGAAGGCGAAGTCTATCAAATAACAAAGTCCGTTTTTGAGGGTTTGATTGCTACCATCATTGGAAAAACCATTGATTGTTGCAAAAACGCACTAGCCGATGCTAAGCTAAATGCAGCTCAAATTGACTCTATTGTGATGGTGGGAGGTAGCACTCGTATTCCAGCAGTTAAAGAAGCTGTTGCATCCTTTTTTGGAAAGCCAGTTAATGATAGTATCAATCCGGACGAAGTTGTTGCTTTAGGTGCGGCGGTTCAAGCAGATATACTCGCGGGTAATAACAAAGACTTTTTACTACTTGATATTACGCCTTTAAGCCTAGGTATTGAAACTATGGGTGGCCTTATGGAAGTGCTCGTTCCACGTAATTCAAAAGTGCCTACACAGGTGGGTAGGCAATATACAACGCACGTAGATGGACAGTCGAGTATGCGTATTTCGGTGTACCAAGGGGAGCGTGATTTGGTAAAAGACAACCGTAAATTAGCCGAGTTTAACCTGTCGGGTATACCTGGTATGCCAGCTGGACTACCCAAAGTGGATATCCAATTTTTATTGAATGCAGATGGTATATTAGTAGTGAAAGCCAAGGAGTTACGCAGTGGTGTTGAACAAATTATTGAAGTAAAACCAGCTTTAGATTTAACCGATGACCAGGTAGAAAAGATGCTTCAAGATAGTAT
>CAMAQW010000176.1 GCA_945860335.1 Sediminibacterium ginsengisoli
TCATATAATTTCATGGCAATATCTTCATGATCTGCCCAGTGTATTGGTGGTTCAAAATGACTCATAGCTATTTTTGATAAAGTAAGTTACAACTAATATTATTCGCCTAAAAACTGAGTTTGATCCGGAAGTGTAATTTCGATGGTTCCAGTACCCGCTTGTAAAACGCACTGACATCCCAGTCTAGAATTGATACGCGGATTTACAGCTCTATCAATAAAATCTTCTTCCCTGTCAGATAATTCTTCGAGGTGCTCCATACCAGCATGAACATACATATGACAGGTACTACAAGCACAAACGGCGCCACAGTTATGGTGCAGTTCAATGCCATTATCCAAACAAACTTCTAATAAACTTTGATCCGGCTCAATATTTGAAAGGGTTACCGGCTCTAATCCTTTCTGTTCAAATTTTACGTTTAGGGTATACATAACAATATGCTTTGGAGCGCAAAAGTATTTCAAAAATGTGGCTACACCCATTTCGTTGAACAATTTATGTAGCGAAAAAGGAAATTTTTATGCCGCGGCCGGTCATTATCTTTGCAACATGAAAATGAAATTGGGTCAGCGCTTACTCATTGGATACTATAAAAACAAATTAAGAACCCTTGGTTACTTATCTAAAGAAAAAGCCGCGGTGGAGGCCTTTCGTTTGTTTTGCACGCCATATTCCCGAAAAATAACACAAAAACGTCCTGCTATTTTTACAAAAGCAACCCCTAAATTGGTTGATTTTGAAGGGTTGGCCATTGTTGGATATGGTTGGCAGGCGCCGCAGCCCAACGGTAAAAAAGTAATGATACTACATGGCTTTAGCAGTTACGCCTATAAATTTGAACAATATGTGCCTCTTTTACTCCAAATGGGCTATGAAGTAATTGCTTTTGACGCCCCGGGCCATGGTGACAGTGAAGGAAAAATAGTAAACGCCCTTATTTACAAGCGTTTTATATGTCTGGTGAATGAACTTGAAAACGGAATCGATGCATTTATAGCACACTCATTTGGAGGTCTAGCCCTCTCTCTTGCCATGCAGGATGTACCAGATGCAGCAAATAAAAAGATGGTATTAATTGCGCCAGCCACAGAAACAACCTCTGCGCTTCAGGGATTTTACAAAATGCTGCAGGTAAAACCAGATTTGCAAAAAGCCATAGAGACCTATATAATAAGTATGGCAGGCAAGCCTATTTCGTATTTTTCGGTAACCCATGCCCTTACTATAATTGATACCCCCTGCCTTTGGATTCATGATAAAAATGACAGGATTTGCCCCTTTTCAGATACATTACAGGCACAAACGAGCGCCAAGCCCCATCAAGAATTTTTTATTACGGAAGGACTCGGCCACAACAAAGTGTATAGGGATCAAGGAGTTATGAAAAAAATTGGTGCTTATTTAACCCCCGAATCCTAGGGTTTTTGGGGCTGTTTTAACCTCATTTTGAGGTAAGTTTTTTTGTGTTTTCAAGGTTTCAACTAATATTGCAGCTACATGGCAAAGAATTTATTGATTGTTGAGTCCCCGGCAAAGGCCAAAACCATAGAAAAGATCTTAGGGTCTGATTTTGAGGTAAAAAGCTGTTATGGCCATATTCGTGACCTTGATAAAGGTGATAAAGGTATCGATATACAAAATAAGTTTCAACCGAGTTATATTGTTCCAGACGAGAAGGAAAGAGTGGTAAAAGAACTCAGGCAAATCGCTAAAAAATCGGGCGAAGTTTGGCTGGCATCGGATGAGGACCGTGAAGGAGAAAGTATCAGTTGGCACCTTGCCGAAGTACTGGGTTTAAACCCTGCTACCACCAAGCGAATTGTATTCCATGAAATTACAGCACCAGCCATAAAAAAAGCAGTACAAAATCCACGTTTAATAAATATGGATCTCGTAGATGCGCAACAAGCAAGAAGGGTGCTCGACCGATTGGTAGGTTTTGAATTAAGCCCTGTTTTATGGCGTAAAATTGGCATGCAAAAAAGTTTGAGTGCAGGCCGTGTACAAAGTGTTGCCGTTCGTTTAATTGTAGAGAGAGAAAGAGAAATCAACCAGTTCATTCCAGAAAGTAGTTATAAGATTGAAGCTATTTTTACGGCACTAGATGTCAATAAAAAAACAGTTTCATTTAAAGCAGAAGGTCCTTCAAAAGTAAATACGCAAGGCTCTGCCAATGATTTTTTAGCAAGCTGCAAAGGCGCAAAATACACGGTTGATGAAGTTACGGTAAAACCTACCAAACGTACGCCAGCTGCACCTTTTACCACTTCTACCCTACAACAAGAAGCGTCTCGTAAATTAGGATATGGTGTTACTAAGACCATGTTACTCGCACAAAAATTATACGAAAGCGGTAAGATTACTTATATGCGTACAGACAGTATCAATTTAAGTGATACTGCAATGAGCGATATTAAAAAAGAAGTAGAAAGTAGTTACGGTGATAATTATTATCAGCCCAGAAAATACAAGAATAAAAACGAAAGTGCGCAAGAAGCGCACGAAGCCATCAGACCTACCTACATGAATAATAAAACGGTAGCTGATGAAGAAACAAGACGCCTCTATGAACTAATTTGGAGAAGAACCATTGCTTCGCAAATGAGCGATGCAGCCTTCGAAAAAACAGTTGCAAAAATTAATATTTCAACCAACAAAGAACAGTTATCTGCTTCTGGTGAAGTATTAAAATTTGACGGCTTTTTAAAAGTGTATTTAGAAGGAAAAGACGACGAAGATGATGAAGACACCGAAGGTATTTTACCACCGCTAGCTGCCAAGCAACAACTTGACTTTGCAGAGATGACGGCTACCGAAAAGTTTTCACGTCCAGGCGCTAGATATACAGAAGCTTCACTTGTAAAAAAGATGGAGGAATTAGGTATTGGTAGACCATCTACTTATGCCCCCACCATATCCACGATTATCAAACGTAATTATGTAGAAAAGAAAGATAAAGAAGGCGTTAAAAGGCTTTCTAACCTTCTTATTTTGCGTAAAAACGATAGCATCGAAAAAGAAATTGTATCTGAAAATACCGGTGCCGAAAAATCTAAACTATTCCCTACCGACCTAGGTATGGTGGTAACAGATTTTTTAAAGCAGCACTTTGAAAAGGTAATGGATTACGGTTTTACGGCAAAAATTGAACAGGAATTTGATGAAATTGCTGCCGGCAAAACCAAATGGAAAAGCATGATAGCATCTTTCTATACGCCATTCCATGAAAATATAGAACATACCCTCGAAAACGCAAATAGATCAGTTGGAGAAAGAGAATTAGGGATTGATGAAGCTACTGGCAAAAAAGTAATTGCACGTATGGGACGCTACGGCCCGATGGTTCAAATTGGTCATCAAGATGAAGAGGAAAAACCAAGATTTGCTAAATTAAGTGCGAACCAAAGCATCGAAACCATTACCATGCAGGAAGCCATGGAATTATTTTCATTGCCGCGCGTACTAGGTACACTCAACGATCAAGAACTTGCTGTTAATGTAGGCCGCTTTGGACCTTATATTAAATTAGGCGAACAATTTATTTCCATCCCTAAAGGTGAAGACCTGCATACCATGGACCTAGACAGGGCCATAGTTTTACTCAATGAAAAAGAATTAGCCGAAGCGCCAATAGCACATTATAAAGAACTCCCAGTAACGAAAGGTAAGGGCCGTTTTGGGCCGTTCATTAAATGGGATAGCATCTTTATCAATATTCCTAGAGCCTACGATTTTGACAACCTCAGTGACTCAGATATCAATGAGCTGATCGAAAAGAAATTAGAAAAAGAAGCCAACAGATATATTCAAAACTGGCCTGCCGAAAAAATTAGTATCGAAAATGGTAGATGGGGTCCATTTATCAAGTTCAACAAAAAGATGCTAAAACTAGGTCGTAAAGCAGATGGTACCAAATATGAAGCTGCCGATTTAGCTACGGTAGATATAGAGGCTGTTAAAGCCATGATTGAGCTTCAAGTTCCAGGTGCCTTTAGTAAAAAAGCAAAAGCCCCCGCTAAAAAATCTGCTACAAAAGCAGCCACAAAAAAGGCGGCTCCTAAAAAAGCTGCAAAAAAGAAAGCCTAAGCTCTACCCATATCACGTAAAAAATGCACGTGGGCTAAAACGGCTCTGCGCATAGTAGGATACTCAATGTATTGCAAATGAAACTCTTCGCATACATTTCTTACGATCTCGCTAATAGCTGGGTAATGAACGTGTGATATTTTTGGAAATAGGTGGTGTTCAATTTGGAAATTAAGCCCGCCTACTAACCAACTAATTAATTTGTTTTTAGTTGCAAAATTAGCAGTCGTTTTTATCTGATGTGCTGCAAACTC
>CAMAQW010000177.1 GCA_945860335.1 Sediminibacterium ginsengisoli
ATGAGGCAAATAATTAAAATGGTAAGCAGGTAAACGGTTTGCCATAAACCGTTTCTTACTGCGATATACATACCTCTTACGGCCTGCTTAATAAAGTCTTTAAATACAAAGGGTAATTCTTTTCCTTCTATAATGGCGGCCGTTTTTTCCGACAAATAAGCAAATAGTGGAGCACCTACAATTAAAAATAAATATTTGAAAAGCGCGAAGTAAAAAAGTAAAATCATGAACCAAACCAGGGTGCTACCCACCACAAATAGAAATCCGGCAAAACTGTTGGTAAGGCTATCCATCCAAACTTTAAGACCCGATTTTAATGTCATCCAAACAATAAAATCACTAGCCGTGCTGCTAAATAAATTGATTACTACAAAAAAAAGTACGGTATAAATAATGCCTGGAATTAAAATCCATTTCCAGAGTTTATGTTTTACAATAAACTGATGGGCTTTAATGTAGGAAACAAATGCTATGATAAGGTCTTTAAGCAATAGAGATTGTTTGTTGTAAAGTTAACCAACTGTACTTAAAACTTAGGACAAATAATAGGTTTATCTGTGCGAGGCCTTCTGGTATAAATAAGTGAAAACTCAATGCCTCCCATTTTTTGTGATGCCGTTTTTAATAAACTATTGTTGATGTCATAGGTAGCGCCAATTCTAAAATCATTGAATTCGATTCCTACATACGGGATAATAGCGTCTTTTAAACGCATCCAGCTACCAATATAAATACTAGGTGCCCGGTTATTTTCGGGATCGCTACTTATTTGTAATGCGCCGCCTATCATGGTTTCTTGGGTGCCACCTTGCGTTTGGTGCATGGCGCTTACATGAAGCGTGGCGTTTGTTCCAATATAAAAGTAACCACCACCATGTACCGTAAAACGTGGACTCACACCGAAATTGGCGCCTAAAAATGATTGTTTAGGTCTGTTCGCATGGTACATGCTAAGCCCAATGTAATAATTGTTTTGTTCACCTACGGTTCCGTTTAGTAAAAGACCTGCATTAACTGTAGTATAATTTGCAGTGAGCGATGGCGCACTAAATAATTCAGTGGTGATACCTGTAAAGCCAGCGTTTGTTAATTGATCTTCAAATTTTATTTGATTGGTGTTCACCAGCATATTTGCCTGTGTTATTTGAAAACCAAAACCAATTTGTGTATTGTTGTCTTCATCAATCCCTTTGTGGTATGCTGTAGAAAAACTGGCGTAATTAAATTTTAAGGCGCCATTTGCATGACTGTCGGAATAACCTGTAAAGCCAATACCCCAGCTATCATTTTCGTTCAAACTTTTTTGCATGAGTTTGGTATCAAAAGAACCCGTAGTGGTTATATATGCGTTGTTAATGGTTGGCCACTGGTTACGGTGATTGGATGCAATTCTATAATTTCCATCAAATTTTCCAGTGAATGCTGGATTGATAGTAAGTGGTGAGGCAAAAAATTGCGAAAAATGCGGATCCTGCGCCTTTGCTGTAGCAAGTGCAAAAAATAGACAACTACTGATCAATATGAATTTTACGTACCGCAATGTATGTGCAAGTTAGCGTAAACAATTAATTCTTAGGCCTGACTTTTGGTGCCAAACGCTAAATCGCCGGCGTCACCTAGCCCTGGAACAATATATCCCTTTGCAGTAAGCTCATCATCAATATCGCCACACCAAATTTTAACATTTGTACCACAAGCTTTTTCGATGGCTGCAATACCAACGGTACTAGCAATGGCTACTACTACATGAAATGCTGCAGGTGCGCCTTCGCTTTTCATGTGCTCAATGGTTTTAATAATGGAGGCACCTGTTGCAAGCATGGGGTCTGCAATAATAACAATACGGTTATCTAGAGAGGGGCAACTCATATATTCTAAACAAATTTCAAAACTACCATCTGGGTGGTGCTTACGGTATGCCGAAATAAAAGAGTTATCTGCTTTATCAAAATAATTAAGTAGGCCATTATGCATGGGAAGACCCGCTCTTAAAATGGTGGCAAGTACGGGCTGTTGTGCAAGCACTTTACTTTCGTGTATACCAAGTGGTGTTTTTGTTTCTACTACTACAGCGGGTAGTTCTTTACTGATTTCGTATGCTGCAATTTCTCCAATACGTTCTAGGTTTCTTCTAAAACGCATGCGGTCATTTTGCACGTTAATATCTCTTAATTCAGCAATCCAATTGCTTACTAAACTATGTGATGCACTTAAATTTACTACCATGGTTCAAAGTTATTTGAAAGCTTAAAATATGTCAAAATTAAAATCGTCGCCATTAAATAGACCTTTATCGCTCAGTTTTAAATGTGGAATCACCAATAGCGCCATAAAACTTAGTGTCATAAAAGGCGCTTCTAGCTTGGATCCTAGGGCTTTTGCTTCCAAATCTATTGCTGTGTAAGTGCTTGCAACTTCAAAGCCATCGTTGGCGCTCATTAAACCCGCTACCGGAAGTGCTAGTACTTTGCTCGAAGCTGTTTCATTTGCGCCATTCACCACACTCACACCGCCCTGCGCTTCAATTACTAAATTAATGGCCGCTGCAATAGACGCATCATCTACACCCACCGCAACAATGTTATGGCTATCGTGCGCTACACTCGATGCAATAGCACCATTTTTAAAGCCAAAATTTTTAATAAACGCCTTTGCAATAGGCGCTGGGTGGTATCTATTGACCACTACTATTTTTAAAATATCATTTGTGGTATCCGTTACCCAGTTGCCATTTTGTAAAGTGCCGGTAAGTAGTAATTTGTTGGTAATGAGTTGACCATCGAGCGCTTCAATAACAGGAATAAGTCCATTTTTATTGGGGTACTCATTTTCAGAAACGGTTAATGCAGCTGTTTCAATTTTTTTACAATCAAAATTATTAATCGGATTTGTAGCTACACTTTTTATGTTTGAAATACCATTGTCCGCAACCAATTCGCCGTTCATATATGTGCTGGTTACTTCAAAATGTACAAGGTCTTTAACTACAATAAAATCGGCGGGATCACCCGGGTTTAATAAACCTACTGGAAGCTTGTAATGCTTTACTGGATTGATACACGCGGTTTGTAAAATATTAAATACATCAAGCCCTTTGGCAACGGCTCTTGCGCAAATAGTATTGATATGACCCGCAGCTAAACTATCTGGATGTTTATCATCACTACATAACATCACTTTGTTTGTATGCGTATCAATAATTGAATAAAGCGCTTCAAAATTTTTTGCAGCACTTCCTTCTCTTATAATAATGTGCATACCATATTCTAATTTTTCTAGCGCTTCCTCGATGGTAAAACATTCATGATCGGTACTGATGCCGGCATCAATATATTTTTTTGCCGCCTCACCCCTTAATCCGGGTGCATGACCATCTACTGGCTTATTGTGTTTTTGTGCTGCTTTTATTTTTGCAATCACTAGCGGATCGTTGTGTAATACGCCCGGAAAATTCATCATTTCAGATAAATAATAAATTTCGGGTCTTGAGAGTAATGCGTCTACTTCTTTTTCATTGACTTCGGCACCAGCCGTTTCAAAAATAGTAGCAGGCACACAGCTTGGTGCACCAAAGAAAAATTTAAAAGGGGTTTGTTTTCCGTTTTCAATCATGAACTCCACGCCAGCAACACCACAAACATTGGCAATCTCGTGCGGGTCGCTAATGGTCCCAATGGTTCCATGGAGTACCGCAAGTCTCGCAAATTCGGAAGGCACGAGCATGCTACTTTCTATATGTACATGACTATCAATAAATCCGGGCATGATATAGGGTAGCGCTGTGTTAATTGGCTCACTACTAGCCTCAATACGCTTAATATGGCCGTCCTCGATCCAAAGGGTTGCCCCGTAGATATGCTTATTGGGGATGTCTACTAGGTTGCCGGTAACGGAATAGGGTTGTGTAGGGGTCATAAGGGCACTAAGGTACAATAGAAGCCCAAGCTTTGCCCTTTAGGCAATTCAATTTTTTGGTAAGCAAAATGAGTAGTAAATTACTCATCCAATTTAAACGTATATGAAAAAACTACATTTTGTATTAGCGGCTATGTTGCTGCTAGGTATTAGTGCTACAACAGTTGTTATGGCACAAAAATCAACGGCAAAAAAAGCGGCTGTTGCAGCACCAGCTGTTCAGGCACCCAACGTCGACTCTATTTTATTTTCAGAAGTAAAATATAGATTGGTTGGACCTTTTAGAGGTGGTAGAAGCGCTGCTGTTACTGGCAGTTATGTAAATAACAATACCTTTTATTTTGGTGCTACCGGTGGTGGTTTATGGAAAACC
>CAMAQW010000178.1 GCA_945860335.1 Sediminibacterium ginsengisoli
TCTTTTTGCGCTAAAAGAACGGTACTAGCTGTCATAAAAATGATGGTTAAAAAATATTTTAATGTCATCAGATTTTAATTTTTTCAATTTTCCCACTGAAGATAAATAAAACAGCAATGCCAAGTGGCACCAGTGTTGCCGCTAATATAAAAAAGGGTGTGTACGAAGTTTTGGTAAGTGCAGGAACCATCCAAGTGGTAGCGAGCACACCCATGTTTGCTGCAAATCCGCCAAGTCCAGACAGGGTTCCCACCGCTTTTCCTGATAAATAATCGGAAGGCATGGTTTGAATGGTGCCAATAATAATTTGAAATCCAAAGAGCGCAAAAAAGATAGCAACCATTGCGTAAGATGGATTGTTGAGTACAATAATAGTCAGTAATGATGGAAACATAAATAAACCACCAAGTAGTATATTAAATTTTCTTGTTTTGGTAACCGTCCAACCCTTATTTAGAAATCGACTTGATAACCATCCGCCACCAATACCTCCAATCATAGCACCCACGTATGGGAACCAAGCAAATGCACCAATGGCTTTAATGTCAAAATGAAATTTATCCGATAAATAAAGTGGCAGCCAAATCACAAAAAGCCACCAGATAGGATCGAGTAAAAAACGGGACAATAAAATACTCCAGCTTTGTTTTAATTGCAACACTTGCTTAAATGAAAGTCCTTTATCTAAAGGGTCTGCTGCTTGTTGACCATCTAAAATATATTGACGCTCCTCTTCAGTTAACCAAGGGTGCGCATCTGGCGTTTTTTTATTGATCCATAACCAAGGAATAATCCATAATAAACCAAGTAGTCCAATTAAAATAAATGTGGCTTTCCATCCAATAAACCCATATAAAAAAGCAATGAGTGGTGCAGAAATAATACTACCAATAGAAGCGCCCGCATTAAAAATACCCTGAGCAAGTGCACGCTCTTTTACTGGAAACCATTCGGCATTACTTTTTGCGGCACCCGGCCAGTTACCTGCTTCGCCTAAACCTAATAATGCCCTAAAAATACTAAAGCTAGCGATGCCCCTTGCAGCAGCATGAAAAGCAGCAGAAATACTCCATACCACAATTGAAACTACAAAACCCAACCTTGTTCCAATGGCATCAAATAATTTACCGCTCAATGCCTGACTTATGGCGTATGCAATGGTGAAGCAGCTTACAATAAAGGCATACTCGGTTTTGTTCATATTTAAATCCGAGGAAATACCAGGCCACATAATGGCAAGTGCATTACGATCAATATAATTGATAACAGTAGCTAGTCCTATCAAACTTAAAATCCACCAACGCAAGCCTTTTAATTTCATAACGATACTTACTTTTTAAACGCATCCAGCGAATTTATAAATTTAAATATCGCAGTATTAAGCATTGCATTTTGGTCTTTATCAAATTTTCCATGAAGGCCACCCGGAATCGTAATAAATTCGGTTTTTACACCTGCTTCAACAAGTGCTGCATGAAGCGCAACAGACTCTTGATAAGGAACGGTAGGGTCTGCATCGCCATGTACAATAAACACAGGCGGACTTGTTTTTTTCACCCAATGAATAGGGGAAACTGATTTGATAAATTCTTGATCATTCTTTTTTGCACCCAACCAATTGGTAGCAGATTTACTTTTTATGTAAGGACCATATGCCCAATCGTTTACATCGGCAATACCGTATTTGTCAATGATGGCTGCCACTTTTACATTTTCTACTCCACTACAATTGCTATCAAATAAGTGGTTGTTTTGAAGCAGGCCGCCCATTAAAGCAAGATGCCCTCCTGCAGATCCACCCATAATAATTATTTTATTAGGATCCAAATGAAGCGCTTTTGCATTTTTAATTAAATAAATGAGTGCACACCTTGTGTCTTCTATTGCAGCAGGAGCAGTTGCCTGAATCGTTAAACGGTATTCAATATTTGCAACCGCAAATCCTGCTTTAAAATATGGCGCAAAACCGCTTTGTTCTTCTTTGGCACCATGGTTCCATCCACCACCATGAATATTAATAATTACAGGTGTTGGTGCACCCTCCGCTGGCGGCAAATACAAATCCATGCGACCATCCCAATCATTTACTTTAGCATACACCACATTTAATTGTGCCGTAAACCCATCTGGCACTGGAACTACTTTGAATTTGGAAGAGTCTGTTACTGCGGGGGCAACAACGGGTGTTGTTTGCGCAAATGCACCAGTGCAAAAACAAGTAATTACGAGCCCGATGAATGTTACCCTTTTCATAATTTTATCGATTTAATTTTTACCTTCTTTTTTTGCTTTTACTTTGGTAGCATGTCTGCCACTTCCATCTCCATTATCTAAATAACCAGCAGCAGGATTTAAAGCATCTAATATTTTTTGCAATTTTTCTTTTTCAACTTTATTTGTTTCGTCAATATTAACTTCTTTTTCTTCAAATGGTGCATTGCGCATATCAAATAACTTTCCTGCTCTATTTAATTTCCAATTTGAAGATCTCACATACCAATCATTGCCAAGTTCGGTAAATATCCAATCTCTTGGTGTGCCTGAACTACCTTTTAATTGGTAAGCAAAGCTTTTGCCATCCAAAATGTTGTTAGTAGGAAGTGGAGCTCCAGCTAGTTCCGCAAAAGTTGGTATAAAATCAGTGGCATCAATTAAATCTTTGGAAACAATGCCTCTCTTAATTGCATTTGGCCAATTTACAATTAACGGAACTAAACTTCCACCTTCTGTCATTGTACCTTTTTTGCCAACAATTTTTTTGCCATTTACGGTACCAATATTTGCAGCTTGACCAGCCGTACCATTGTCTCCCATAAAAACAATGATGGTATTTTCTCTGATTTTTAAACTGTCTAAAGTGCGTAAGAGTTTGCCAACTAGCTTGTCCATGTAATTGATATTATCAGTGTACAGCTCTTTAAAATCTGTTGTTCCAGGTTTAGAATCTGGAGTTAGCATTATTTCACCATGTACATGAACCATGGAGTAATATAAATAAAAAGGATCTTTGGTATGTTTTGATAAAAAGTTTTCTATGTGTGTATGCATTAAATCAGGCATATACTCTTTGTCTTTTAAGACAGATTCCTGACCATTTAATACATATTTTTGTTTCTTCTCTTCTTTGCTGACGTACACCCCACTTCCAAAAAAACGGAGGTAATCATCAAAGCCAAATTCGGCAGGGCCTAAAGGTAATTGACCCCATTTACCAACCATTGAACTTGTATAGCCTGCCTGTTTTAAAATCGAAGGCATCATGGTTTCTACAGAAGGCTTCATTTGCCCTGTCATGTCCTGATTTACAGCGCCCGTTCTAAAGGCATATCTACCGGTTAAAATAAGCGCACGTGAAGGTCCACAAAGAGGAGCCGTATAGCCATTGGTATATCTGATACCAGTAGAAGCTAGCTTATCAATTACAGGTGTTTTAAATAAATCTGCTCCATAACAGCTCACGCCATCGATACCTAAATCATCGGCTAGAATGTAAATGATGTTTGGCTTTTTAGTTTGGGCAAAAACCGCTGTATTACATACAAGCAGCGCCAATAACAAAGTTTTTAATTTCATTTTTATTTTTTTACTTGAGATTCAAAATAACGAAGCATCTCTTTTTTATACTTAGCTGTAACTGCTTCGTATTTTTTATCTTTTGCTGCATTGTGTTTTTCTAATGGGTCTGCTTTGTAATCATACAATTCATCCCCAATTACTGATGCCGGATTGAATGGCATGGTAGATCTAAAACTGTTTCGCATCCAAATGGTATACCTGTATTGTTTGTCTCTAATTGAGTATCCCATCACATTGGCATCGGCATAACCCAATCTATTGTTTTCTTCAGCAGCACTACTACGCGGGTATTGACTAACAGCATATTCTTTTACGGTAGACTCTGGATTTATCATTACAGGTTTTAAACTTTTACCTTGCAATTGAGCAGGAATAGGCACTCCAGCTAAATCACAGATGGTTGGAAAAACATCTACATGCTCAGAAAAAGATTTTGTTTTATTGCTTTTGATACCAGGCCCACTAATAAATAATGGGGCATGTGTAGCTTCTTCAAAATTACTATGCTTACACCACAAGTTATGGTCGCCTAAATGCCATCCATGATCGCCCCATAATACCACAATGGTATTTTTTGACAGTTCAAGAGAATCTAAAGCATCTAGTAATTTACCCACTAGTGCATCGGTGTAGGAAATGGCTGCATAATAGCCGTGTATGAGTTCTTTTTGCTTTTCAGTAGATA
>CAMAQW010000179.1 GCA_945860335.1 Sediminibacterium ginsengisoli
CCTAGTATTGGATTTTCATTACTTGATTATAGTATTGACGCTGATTTTTCTGGTGCACAAAAATATGTACGCATTATTGTAGAAAAAATGTTGGCGGGTAAGCCACTAGACAAACACCTCTGCTTGAATGTAAATATCCCTGCTGTAGATGAAAAATTAATTAAAGGGATAAAAATTTGCAGACAAGCCTATGCCAAATACGAAGAAAAATTTGATCAAAGAAAAGATCCACACGGCAAAAAATATTATTGGCTAACTGGCGAATTTAAAAATTTAGAATCAGGCAAAGACACCGATTCATGGGCACTCAAACATAATTATGTAAGTGTAGTGCCTGTGCAATTTGACCTTACACACTATGGCCTTAAAAAGACCCTAGAAACAAAATGGAAATTATGATATTTAAAAGAGACGATATAAAATTTGGCATTATACTTGGCTGTATCACACCCATTGTAGGACTTTTTGGCTATTACTTTTACAAATTTAGCCGCTTTACAATTGCCGAATTTTTTGAAGTACTTATTTTACAAAAGTCATTACTTACAGCCATTGTAAGCCTTTGCCTCATTTGTAACGCAGTTGTTTTTACGCTTTATATTAATGCGCAAAAAGACAAAACGGCTAAGGGCGTGTTTATTGCAACTTGTTTGTATGCATTAGCGTCCTTAGCCGTTAAGTGGTTTTTATAGATTTACTTTTTTCTTGGTGGTAATTTTAATTACTCCGTCCTTAGCTTCAGCACCGTATTCCTTAATTGCTGATTCGCCTTTTAATACCTCAACCGATTTGATTTGGTCTGGAGAAAGAGCATCTAGTTCTTTCTTTGTTTTTTTCTCGCCGTCAATTAAAATTAAACCAGGTGTTGAACCAGATGGACTTCCAGAAAATGTAATGCCGCTTTTTTTACCATTACCTTTTGTCTCCACAACTACATTACCATCGCCATCAAAGTTTTTTGCCATGAATTCTAGATCTTTCAAATTATTGGACTTCAATAAAATAGTTTTCCCACTTGATTGAACGGTGTCAGAAATAATTACCTTAGCATTATCCAATTGCATGCCCCTGACAACAATCCTACCAGTTGCGGGAGCTTCTACACCTCCTCCTTTTTTTGTTGTAATTTGCACCACACCACCTTTACCTTTTTCTCCAAAAACTGCAACAGCAGAAGCGTCTTTTAAAATATTAATGGATTCGATTTTATTAGGATCAATCACACTCATTACAGATTCGGAAATAACTTCTCCATCTAAAATAAAGAGTGGCTTTTGCGCATTACCAACGCCGCCAGCTGCATCCATTTTAATAACAACAGAAGATTTATTATTTCCTTTTGATGCAATTAAAGTGTCTTCTGGTGAAATTTTATAGCCTTGAACAATTATCACTTTTTTAGTGGTGTCTTTAATTGAAACAGGTTTCGTCATATTTTCTTCTTTTGTTCTAAAAGAAAATAATAAAACAACAATTGATAACAGGGAGAGATGTATAAAGCGGCTTACATAATTGGAAAACGCTTTTTGTTTAATTAAATGCATATGAAAAATTGATAGTTATGGATAAAAATAATGAAAAAATTGAGAAAAAGATAACAAGTACTGCAACATCTAACGTAAATTGCGAGAAGCCTATGAAGTACTATATTATTGCAGGAGAAGCCAGTGGAGACCTACACGGTAGCAACCTCATAAAGGAAATTAAGAATTTAGATCCTGCGGCCAGCATTAGAGCATGGGGTGGAGACCTCATGAAGGACGCAGGTGCCTCACTTGTTAAGCATTATAGAGACCTAGCTTTTATGGGATTTTTGGAAGTGATCAAAAACCTCCCCACCATCTTACAAAACATAAAATTTTGCAAGCAAGATATAGAAGCTTGGCAACCCGATGTACTCGTATTAATAGATTACCCAGGTTTTAATTTACGCATTGCCGAATGGGCAAAAAAACATGGATGCAAAGTGGTCTATTATATTGCGCCACAAGTTTGGGCATGGAAAGAAAACAGGGTTAAAAAAATGAAACTGTGCATCGATAAAATGTTTTGCATACTTCCTTTCGAAAAAGACTATTTTAAAAATAAATGGAATTGGGATGTTACCTATGTGGGTCATCCACTACTACGTGTGATTGAATCTTTTAAAAGCACCAACCCACTTGTTACAGACAATAAAAAAGTAATTGCATTACTACCAGGAAGCAGAAAACAAGAGATTGTTAAGATGCTCCCAATCATGTTAAGTGTGACGCCGCATTTTCCAGCGTATACTTTTATGGTAGCGCAAGCACCAGGGCAAGACGCCCCTTTTTACAACCGTTTTTTAATGGGCTATGCCAATGTAACACTTATTAAAAATAGCACTTACGATTTACTAAGTATTGCTGATGCAGCACTTGTAACTAGTGGTACCGCCACACTTGAAACAGCTTTATTTAAGGTGCCCGAAGTTGTGTGCTACAAAACCAGTAAGTTCTCTTATCAAATAGCAAAGTGGCTAGTGAAAATAAAATTTATATCATTAGTGAATTTGATTATGGACAAAGAAATTGTCCAAGAAATTATTCAAGAAAATTTAACGGAACAGCATTTAACAACTGCGCTGCGAAATATCACTGAAAATGAAGCAAACAGAAAAGAAGTGATGGATAATTACCAATTGTTACATACGCTTCTTGCTGCAGGCGGCGGAGAGGCTTCTGCAAAAGTTGCCCAAGAAATTGTGGCATTTGCAGGACCTAAATTATTTATTCAGGAGGGGTAATATGAATGCCTTAAATAAAACAATAAGAACCGCTATCAAAAACATAAAAAGAGAAATACGGTTCATTCCATGCATATATTTCATCCACTGAGTGCGCGGCTCGTTCGGGTCTCTTTTAGAAATAAAGAGATACTCTTTTAATTGTTTGAAAATACCCATATCATTTATTTACTACAAAGATACAGCACATCTTGAAATTAAACCCTTTGCTCTTTTAATTGTTATACTGTTACACTTTACATTATGAAACGAATTTTACTTTTTGTTACCTGCTTAACACTAACCTATAATTGGGCAAATGCGCAAATAAACCCTGCCAAAATTGATATTATTAGAGATAGCTTTGGCGTGCCGCATATTTTTGGCAAAACGGATCCAGATGTAGCTTACGGCCTAGCTTGGGCTCATGCCGAAGATGATTTTGGCACCATTCAACAATCATTAATGGCGGGCAAATCTATGTTAGCCCAATACCAAGGTAAAAAAGGAGCTTCCATAGATTATATCATTCACTTATTACGTATTCCAGAACTTGTAAAAGCAAAATACGAATCGGACCTGAGCCCAGCATTTAAAAAATTATTGGAAGGCTACGCAGCCGGGCTCAACGCATACGCTACTGCACATCCCAAAGAAGTACTACTCAAAAAAATATTTCCAGTTACGCCAAAAGATATGGTACAATATTCGGTACTACAACTATGCGTACTCTCTGGGGCAGACAAAGCACTCAGTTCCATCTTTGGTGGTACCGTTCCATTATTAGAAAATTATAAAACAGCAGGCAGTAACGCATTTGCATTTAATAGTGCAAAAACCACCGACGGTCAAGTATATCTAGACATCAATGCGCACCAACCCCTCGAAGGGCCCGTTGCATTTTATGAGGCACATTTAAATAGCGAAGATGGCTGGAATATTATTGGCGCCAATTTTCCAGGAGCACCCTGCATTTTACATGGTTGCAACGAATATTTAGGTTGGGCACATACGGTTAATGCACCAGACAAACTAGACGTGTACCAATTAGAAATGAACCCAAAAAACAAATTACAATACAAATTTGATGGTAATTGGGAAACACTTGAAGCAAAAACAGCACCCCTGAAAGTAAAAGTTGCTGGCGTTGTTGTACCACTTGGCAAAAAAG
This sequence comes from Sediminibacterium ginsengisoli, assembly GCA_945860335.1. Taxonomy (GTDB): domain Bacteria; phylum Bacteroidota; class Bacteroidia; order Chitinophagales; family Chitinophagaceae; genus Sediminibacterium; species Sediminibacterium ginsengisoli_B. Next base: position 3,918 of record CAMAQW010000179.1, read on the forward strand.
CATATTGGAGTAAATACGGCCCTACAATAATTACACCAAGAGGTGTGTTTTCGATTCGTATGCCTGCTCAAATGGACATTAGAGGACTTGAACAGTGGTACGCTTTTAACAAGGCTAAAAACTTTACGGAATTTAAAAAAGCACTTGACATGCTTGCCATTCCAGGTTATAATATTGTATACGCAGACCGCTACGATACTATTTTTTATATTAGTAACGGACGCATTCCGGTAAGAGATAAAAGTTATAACTGGAAAGCAACATTACCAGGTAATACGAGCAAAACACTTTGGACAGACCTTCATCCGTTATCCAATTTACCCCAGGTGCTGCAACCAAAAGC
>CAMAQW010000180.1 GCA_945860335.1 Sediminibacterium ginsengisoli
TATAGCCCTTTTGAGGGGCAATGTGGAGGCATAAAAGCCCAAATACCCCGTTAATGTTTCGCAAAAATTCTTTTTCCTGCAATTACACCGCTTTTAAAGTGCAGCCGTATCTTCGTTTAGCAAATGAAAGCAAGAATTTACAAGTCTACGGGTAGTTGGTATATGGCCAAAGCGGAGTCAGGAAAAATTTATAACGCCCGCATCAAAGGGGTGTTTAAAATTGGTGGGCTCACTTCTACCAACCCTATTGCTGTAGGGGATGAAGTAGAAATGCAAATTGAAGATGTGCTTGAAGAATCGGCCATGATTGATACCATTTGTGATCGAAAAAATTATGTAGCGCGGGTGTCACCGCACAATAAACACCAGCATCATATTATTGCAGCGAACCTCGATCAGAGTTTATTGTTTGCAACTTTAAAAGATCCAAAAACATCACAAGGATTTATTGACCGTTTTTTAATTTCTTGCGAAGCCTATCATATTCCGGCCATTATTGTTTTTAATAAATCCGATTTGTACAAGCAAAAAGAATTGGAACATTTTAAACACCTGCAAAAAATTTATTCAAATATTGGTTACAGGGTAATGCTTTGCAGTGTTGAAAAAAATAAAGGCGTAGAAGAAATTGCTGCACTGCTTGAAGGTAAAACAACACTGCTGAGTGGACATAGTGGCGTTGGTAAATCTACATTTATCAATGCGGTGTTTCCATCACTCGAATTACGTACTCAAGAAGTAAGTGGTTGGAGTGGCAAAGGAATGCACACCACTACTTTTGCAGAAATGTTTGACCTGCCTACAAGTGGCGCTATTATTGACACGCCGGGCATTAGAGAGCTTGGTCTTGTAGATATTTCTAAACAAGAATTAGCGCATTATTTTCCTGAAATGCGCGCCCAAATGGGGAATTGTCATTTTAACAATTGCATGCATATTGAGGAGCCTGGTTGCGCTGTTAAGCAGGCGCTAGAACAAGGTGAAATTGCAGCAGATCGTTACGTGAGTTACCTTAATATTTTAACCACCATGGACGCAGCCCATTAGTCCTTTTCATACCAACTTGCATACTTCACATAGTTTTCTGCGATTCTATTTATTTCAGATTCAATTAAGTTTTGGGATACTTCTTTTACTTTTTTTGCGGGCACGCCTGCGTAAATACTTCCTGCTTCTACAACCGTTCCTTCTAATACAACAGCACCTGCTGCAATAATGGAATTGCTGTGGACCACACACCGGTCCATCACAATGGACCCCATGCCAATGAGTACATTGTCATGGATGGTGCATCCATGCACCATGGCGTTGTGCCCAATAGATACATTGTTGCCAATAGTAGTAGGGTGCTTTTGGTAAGTGCAATGAATGATGGCGCCGTCTTGCACATTTACGCGGTCGCCCATTTTTATAAAGTGTACATCACCTCTTACAACGGCATTAAACCAAAAACTGCATTCTTTTCCTGTGGTTACATCACCAACGATGGTAGCGTTGGGTGCAATAAAGCAGTTTTCTCCTAAACTGGGAGATTTACCTAAAACGGGAAGTATAACCGGCATCTTCTTTTTTTAACGAATGTAATAAAATTGTGTAAAGTGCTGTTCTTTAGTAATCCTTTACCTTTGCTGGACCCTTAAATACTATGAACAACCGTCAACTTTTTTTACAGCACGTAGCCCAAACTTCCACGGCACCCCTTGGTATCGAAATGGTGGAGGCGGCAGGCGTAACCCTCACTGATGTTGACGGCAAAACCTACACCGATTTTATTGCGGGCTTTAGTGTTTGTAATATTGGACATAGCCATCCGGAGGTTGTAAAAGCGGTGCAAGAACAGGCGGCAAAATACATGCACCTGATTGTGTACGGTGAGTTTATTGAAAGCCCACAAGTGCAGTATGCGGCTCTTCTAGCAAGTCATTTACCCCAAAATTTAGACTGCGTTTATTTTACAAGTAGTGGCGCCGAAGCTACTGAGGGGGCACTTAAATTAGCCAAGCGTGTTACCGGAAAAATAAAAATACTTGCATGTAATAAAGCTTATCACGGAAGTACGCAAGGTGCGCTGAGTGTAATGGGTGATGAGTATTGGCGCAATGCATTTAGACCACTCTTACCAGAAGTATATCATTTTAATTACAATGATGATGCACTTGTTGATGCGATCGATAACACGGTTGCCTGTGTGATTATAGAACCAGTGCAAGCCGAAAGTGGCGTGACACCTGGGCGCAAAGAGTGGCTAGCAGCCATTCGTAAAAAATGTGACGAACACTGTGTGCTACTTATTTTTGATGAAATACAATCTGGATTTGGTCGCACGGGTACACTTTTTGCTTTTGAACAAATGGGTGTGGCACCCGATGTTTTATTAGTTGGTAAAGCGCTTGGTGGTGGCATGCCGCTCGGTGCTTTTATTTCGAGCCAAAAACTGATGAGCACTTTAACTGTGGCGCCGGTGCTTGGTCATATCACCACATTTGGGGGACATCCGGTTAGTTGTGCTGCTGGAAAAAAAGCGTTCGAAATTTTAACGGAGCAAAAATTAATGGATACCGTTGCTGCAAAAAGTGAATTATTAAAAACCTTATTGGTGCATCCCGCAATTGTTCAAATGCAGGGTATTGGACTTTGGTTTTCTTTGCAGTTTTCATCAGATACACTCGCACAAAAAGTAGCGCATACCTGCGTACAAAATGGACTGATTACCGACTGGTTTTTATTTGCACCCGACTGCATTCGGGTGGCACCTCCACTCATTATTACAGAAACTGAAATACGCGCGGCTTGCCGTATTATTTTAGCATCTATTGATCAGGTGCTTTTGGAGCATCCGGAGCTGGCCTAGGTCCGTTGTTAGGCCTATTTGGTCTAGGGCCATTATTGGGTCTAGGTCCGTTGTTGTTAGGTCCGCGATCAGGTCTAGGTCCATTATTGTTGGGTCTTGGCCCGTTGTTAGGTCCACGACTATCACCGCGATCGGGTCTTGGTCCGTTGTTATTAGGTCTTGGACCATTGTTATTAGAACGATTGTTGTTTGGACCACGATTGTCTCCACGGCTGTCTCTACTATTGTCTCTTCTTCTCTTATCGTTTCTTTCTAATGAACGCAAACTAATTTGTCCAACCACATCCGCAAATGCTGGTTCTACTTCTTTAGGTTTGCTGCTCGTAACTTCTACTGCTTGTAACTCGTCTACTTTAACACCTTGTCCATTGAGGCGTTTTATTTCTTTAACGCGTTGTATGGTAAGTGGGTAATGTTTAGAATTATTTGGTAGGATGTACCACATTAAATTTTTGAAAATATCTTTTTTAATCAGGTGTGCTGTTCCCATCGCAGTATCTAATGAATCTGCGTAATCAGGGAAGTTTTGAAGGGCATCCAAATAGGTGTCAAGTTCAAAATTTAAACAACACTTTAATCTACCACACTGACCACTTAATTTGGTTTGATTGATTGATAAATTTTGGTAACGGGCAGCGGTGGTGTTAACGCTTTTAAAGTCGTGTAACCAGGTGCTACAACAAAGCTCTCTACCACAAGATCCAATGCCACCAAGCTTCGCAGCTTCTTGTCTAATACCTATCTGACGCATTTCCACTTTAAATTTAAAGTCTGTGGCGTACATTTTTATGAGCTCTCTAAAATCTACACGATCATCTGCGGTATAAAAGAAAGTTGCTTTTTTGCCATCGGCCTGAATTTCAACTTCGCTTAATTTCATTTGTAATTTAAGCTCCATGGCCATCGCTCTACTTCTGGCTAAAATATCTTTTTCGCGACCTTTGCTAATATGAAAAGCTTCGATATCTCTTTCAGTGGCACGGCGAATAATTTTTTTAATTTCTGGGCTGGTTTCTTCGAGCTTATTTTTCTTAAGCTGCATGCGTACGAGTTCTCCAGTTAGGCTTACTTCACCTACGTCAAAACCACTTACACCTTCTAGTGTTACGTAGTCTCCTTTTTCAAAAAATTGAAGGGTAGCATTTCTAAAATATTCTTTGCGGCTGCCTTGTTTAAAGCTTACTTCAACAATTTTGCAATTGCTTTCGGGGTCACTAAAAGGAAGGTTTAAAAGCCAATCGTGTACGTTTAATCTGTTACAGCCACCTGTACTACAGCCGCCATTACTTTGGCAACCACCAGGTTTACTTGTTCCACAAGATCCACAGCCCATATTATGTAGTTATACTATTAGTTAATAATTGATTGATAAACAGTAAGTTATAGTTTATCTAATCGTA
>CAMAQW010000181.1 GCA_945860335.1 Sediminibacterium ginsengisoli
TCTTCCTATCGATAAATTGATACTTCCACTCCTCGGCCTGTTTTTTGCTGTGATGGGATCTTTTTTTCCAAAGCTTTCTCAAAACTATTTTGCAGGGTTTAAACTTCCTTGGACATTAAGTAGTGAAGAAAATTGGAATGCCACACATATCTATGCTGGAAAATTTTGGTTGTATGGCGGTATCCTTCAAATGATACTTGGTTTTGTACTACCAGGCATGTGGGCATTTATTAGTTTTTTTGTAATTATGATACCCATGATAGTTGCCCCCATTATTTTTTCTTATCGTTTTTTTAAAGCAGGGAAATAAATTATTTTTTGTGCAGTAAAGTATAGATGTCTTCATCGGTATCTATATTACTCATTTGCCTTAAAATTTGAGGATAGCGCCAGCTTACACGCTTACTCATGGGACTTGCTGTAAACTTTTTAGGATTTGGAAAACCGGCTACAATCATGGCGGCTTGTGCAGGTGTTAATGATTTTGCTGATTTATTAAAATAGTGCCTGGCGGCAGCTTCCATTCCAAAACAGCCGGGTCCTGTTTCAATGACATTTAAGTAAACTTCTAATATTCTTTTTTTACCCCAAATTAATTCAATCAAAAAGGTAAAATAGATTTCAGGAATTTTTCGGATGTATTTATCATAAGACCCACCCTGCCATAAAAAAACATTTTTTGCAACCTGTTGCGTTATTGTGCTAGCGCCACCTCCAAGTGGTATTTTACTTTTTTTCTTTTTCTTTTTAGGTCGTAGGCTTTTTTCGATGGCGTCAAAATCAAAACCAATATGTTCTGCAAATAGCTGGTCTTCACTTGCAATAGCCGCTAGTTTACTTTGGTATCCGAGTTCTTCCCAACTTACATAATCTCTTTTTAAACCAAGTCCAAAGGCGTTTGTCAGTTGCGTAATCGTAATAGGTGGATCTACAAATTTTGTGATAAGTACATATAAAAATGAACTAACAAATAAATACAATAAAATTCGCTTAATTTTCCCAATCACGATTAAAGTTTTTCTAAATTACAAATCTTTTGAACGCAAACTTCTTTTATTTGAAAAAGCTCATTTTCTTTTTGTTACTCTTTGTGCAAGTATTTATATCAGTTGCACAAAAAAATAGGTATGCATATAGCGTTCAAAAAATGGGATCTCCTTTTAATATTGTGCTCTATGCAGATACAAAACAAATCGCAGACAGTGCTGCACAAGAAAGTTTGAAGCTTGTTGATTCCATCAATTTAATTTGTAGTGATTACGATAGCAGTTCCGAATTATTTAAATTAAGGTATGCAGCCGTTGGTGCTCCCATTAAACTGTCTCCCATTTTATTTGAACTAATTTATATTGCAAAGGGGGCCTATAAAGACGCTGATGGTAGTTTTGATATCACGGTGGGCCCACTTTCTGGACTATTGCGAAATGCCCGAAAATCTCAACAGTTTCCAACAAATGCGGCAATTAATGAGGCACGCAACCGTGTAGGATTTAATAAAGTTCAATTAGACAGTGGTGCACAAACAATTACTTTTTTATACCCCAATATGCAACTTGATATGGGTGCCATCGCTAAAGGCTATGCTGCCGATAAGGTGCTGGCATTACTGAAATCATTTGGAATTACAACTGCCCTAGTTGATGCTGGAGGTGATATGGTTGGTGCGGGTATGCCACCTCAAAAAAAGGGATGGACCATTGGTATTAATGTTCCCGGACAGCAAGAAAAATTATTAGAACGTAAACTTATTTTATCTAATAAAGCAGTTGCCACATCGGGTGATGCATTTCAATACATGTTGCATGAGGGGAAAAAGTATGGTCATATTATTGATCCAAGAACTGGCTATGGCGTTACTTTTCAGCGGAATGTAACTGTTGTAGCACCAACAGCTACCACTGCCGATTGGTTGGCAACCGCTTGTAGTATCCTAACACTTGATCAGGTTAAAATATTGGCAAAAAAGTACAAATCTGAAGTACTCATTTCCACAGTACAAAATGGAAGGGTCCACAAAGTGAATTTTGGAAAATTTGATGGATACTTAGCGCAATAATTATTGCACCTATTCTAAAAAATTCATAACTTACTAATTCTAAAAATGAATCGTGGTTAAGAATTTTATTACATTTTTATTTTGTTCCATTTCTATAGTTGGCTATGCGCAACAGAGCAGTATTAATTTTGAAAAGTACGAGCAAAAATTGCCAGTAGGAAATTTGCGTTTTGCAATGGTGCCCATTCCCGCAGGACAATTTAAAATGGGATCAATAATTACCGCTTCAAAAATTAATACCGACGAAACACCTCAAAAAGAAATAACACTAGATGCGTTTTGGATGAGTGCCACAGAAGTAACCCGCGATGTTTTTGATGTTTTTTTAAAAGACGAAAACACCTCTCAAAACTCTGATGTGGATGCGATTACTAGACCAAGTCCTCAATATGTAGATTTAACCTGGGGCATGGGTAAAGAGGGTGGATACCCTGCCAATAGCATGTCTCAATATGCCGCATTCATGTTTTGTAAATGGCTTTATAAACAAACAGGTATTTTTTATAGATTACCCTCAGAGGCAGAATGGGAATATGCAAGTAGAGCAGGATCAACCACGCCTTTTTATTATGGTACCGACCCTAACCTACTTATTAAATATGCATGGTTTCAAAAAAATAGTAATAATAAATACCAGAAAGTAGCTCAAAAATTACCCAATGCTTGGGGGCTTTACGATATGCTTGGTAATTTAATGGAGTGGACCACCGATCATTATGTACCCAACAGATATGCTAGCATCGAATCAAAAAATCCAATGGTTACGCCTACGCAAGGGGTTTATCCAAAGGTATTACGTGGTGGATCTTTTTTGTCGGATGCAAGTATTTGTAGAAATGGAAAACGAATAAAATCGGATCCCATTTGGAATAGACGTGATCCGCAAATTCCAAAAAGTAAGTGGTGGCTTACAGAGGCTAAAGATGTTGGTATCAGACTCGTAAGGCCACTACAACAGCCTACACCCGAACAAGTTGATCAATTTTTTTCATCTTATTTAATAAAATAAAAAACAACAGCCATATGTCAAATCAATCTTTTCATGACAAACGCAGAGACTTTGTAAAACAAGGATCCATGCTTGCAGGTGCTATTGCAGCTGCGCCCCTAATTTCCAACGCTAACTTTTTTTCAGGCTCTGATGACGTTATCAAAGTAGCCGTTATTGGTTGCGGTGGACGCGGAACAGGTGCTGCCGTTCAGGCACTAATGAGCAAGCAAAATGTAAAAATTGTTGCGATGGCAGATGCTTTTAAAGACCGCTTAGATGAATGTTATAAAAATGTAGCTGGTGAACTAGCTAACGCAGGCGCTGGCACAAAGGGTACACTTGATGTTCCTGAAGAAAGAAAATTTGTTGGCTTTGACGGTTATTTAAAAGCAATACCACTTGCAGATGTTGTGATACTTGCAACCCCTCCTGGTTTTAGACCCATACATTTTGAAGAAGCTGTTAAGCAAGGCAAACATATATTTATGGAAAAGCCGGTAGCAACAGATCCTGCCGGTGTGCAAAGGGTTTTAGCCGCTGCTAAAATTGCAAAGCAAAAAAAGTTAAACGTAGTTGTAGGGCTTCAAAGACATTATCAAGATTCATACCGTGCCCTTTTTGCAAAAAAAGACATGATTGGAGATATTACATCGATGCAAGCTTGGTGGAATAATGATGGCGTTTGGACAAGACCACGCAAAGCAGGTCAAACCGAAATGGAATATCAAATGCGTAACTGGTATTATTTTGTGTGGCTTTGTGGTGATCATATTACGGAACAGCATATTCACAATTTAGATGTGATTAATTGGTTTAAAAATGGATATCCGGTAAAAGCGCAAGGATTTGGTGGAAGACAAGTAAGAAAATCAAAAGAGCACGGTGAAATATTTGATCATCACTATGTAGAGTTTCATTACGCCGACGGATCTATTTTAAATTCGCAGTGTAGACACATGCCAGGCACTTCAAGTAAAGTAGATGAACTACTTGTAGGTACTAAGGGAAAAATTTATTGTGATGCAGCACGTATCACAGATTTACGCGGTAAAACAATTTTTCAATTCGATAAATCTAAAGAGCGTAATCCGTATCAAACAGAGCATGACGAATTATTTGCAGCCATTGCAAAAGGTGAGTATAAATATGCTGATGCAGAAAACGGAGCATACTC
>CAMAQW010000182.1 GCA_945860335.1 Sediminibacterium ginsengisoli
ATAAAAATTTCGACGATCATTTAATACCCGCGTAATAAATTCAAAAACAAATGGAGAATGTACGCCATGTCCTTTACCGTTAGCAGCTGTACATAAATAGCGAAAATATTTTAGTGCTAACGTAAAGTGTCCATACATAAATAAAGTAGAAAATTTTATTTGCGAAGCCAGGTTTGAAAAGAAAAGCCATATGCATGTTTTTCATGCGGTGCGTGTGACACTTCATTTGATAAGGTAAAATCCGAACTATCAATTTCAGGAAAAAAAGTATCGCCATCAATAATAGCATCAACCCTTGTCATGTATATTTTATTTGCCTGAGACATTGCCTGCGCATATATTTCACCACCACCTGCAATAAACACTTCTTTGTAATCAGATTCTTTTGCAAAAAATAGCGCGTCTGCTAAAGAATGCACCACAACAACACCTTCATGCGACCAATCTTTTTGTCTGGTAATAATAATATTTACCCTTCCGTTGAGGGGCTTTCCACCAAGGGATTCAAAGGTTTTACGCCCCATCACCACAGGCATGGCCCAGGTTGTTTGCTTAAAAAACTGAAGGTCTTTGGGTAAATGCCACAACAACTGATTGTCTTTTCCAATGGCATTGTTCGTGCCGGCCGCAACAATTAAAGAAACAATCATAAATGTTGTTAAAAAGTAAATAAAATTAAATAGCAACCGGCGCCTTGATTCCTGGATGGCACTGGTAATTTTCTATGGTAAAATCTGAAAAATCAAAACCAAAAATATCTTTTACCGCAGGATTGATTTTTAAAGTAGGAAGTTCAAATGGCGTTCTTGTTAATTGAAGCTTTGCCTGCTCAATATGATTGTTATACAAATGCACGTCACCAAAACTATGTACAAAATCGCCACATTCTAAATCACAAACCTGCGCAATCATCATGGTTAATAAAGCGTAAGATGCAATGTTAAAAGGAACCCCTAAAAAAACATCGGCACTGCGCTGATACAATTGACAACTTAGTTTACCATCTGCCACATAAAATTGAAATAGGGTATGACAAGGCATGAGTGCCATTTTTGGAAGCTCTGCCACGTTCCATGCACTTACAATAAGTCGTCTACTATCAGGTGTTGTTTTTATTTGTTTAATGAGCTCTGTAATTTGATCTACTACCACCCCATCCGCTCCTTTCCAACTACGCCACTGCTCACCATAAACCGGACCTAGTTCACCAGCTTCGTTGGCCCATTCGTCCCAGATTGAAACACCATTTTCTTTTAGATATTTGATATTGGTGTCTCCTTTTAAAAACCACAATAGTTCATAAAAAATACTTTTTACGTGCAGCTTTTTTGTGGTCACCATTGGGAAACCTTTTTGCAAATCAAAACGCATTTGATAGCCAAAACAGCTCCTGGTTCCAGTACCTGTTCTGTCCGTTTTTTCGGTACCGTTATCTAAAATATGTTGGAGTAATTGTAAGTATTGCTGCATGGCTGCAAATTACGCCATCAAGCGGGATGTTTAGAGCCAAAACAAAATTTGGGGAGAATCTGTGAATTATACCTAAAAGTAGCTACACCGCAGTGTTTACAGGGATTTACGCCTTGCCAACTCACGCTTTAATTGCAATAATTCACGACCGGTTTGACCACTTACACTCGTATTTTCTTGGGCCCTGCGCATCAGGTAAGGAATAACATCTTGTATGGGTCCAAAAGGAAGGTACTTGCTTACATTAAAGCCTTCTTTGGCAAGGTTAAAAGTGATGGTATCACTCATGCCATATAGCTGCGAAAAATGTACATGCGGATGATTGTGCGGAAGCATCATTTCATCTAATAATTTAGCGCCTAATAAATTGCTTTGCTCATTGTGTGATGCAATAATTACAGCGGTAGAATGAATATGATCCATACAAAAGCGAACCGCTTCATCATAGTCTGCGTCTGTGGCTTCTTTGGATATTTGAATCGGCGACTGTTTATTTTTTTCGAGGGCTACTGCGCGCTCTTTTTCCATGTATGCACCGCGCACTAATTTTAATCCTAAAACAAAACCTTGCGCTTCAGCAATTTGATGAGAGATGCGTAAAAAATGTAAACGGTCGTGACGGTATAGTTGAATGGTATTAAACACAACGGCTTTTTGTTTGTTAAACTCCGCCATCATTTCCATGGTTAACCTATCTATGGGATCTTGAATCCAACTTTCTTCGGCATCCACTAGTACACCAATATTTTTTTCGGCAGCTGCTTCACAAATCGCGTACATGCGCTCTCTCACTCGGTCCCAAGCAGCTTGCTCCATTTCGTTGTCATGAATACCACTGCGTAAACGCGGCGCTTCATGAAGTGTTTGTAACAGTTCATGACTTGCAAGACCCGTTACTTTAATGCTAATAAATGGAATATTTTTTTGTGATGCTGCATGATTGATCACGTCAATAAAAACCTGCGTTGCATGATCAAAACTTTCTTCACCTTCTTTTCCTTCTACACCGTAATCTAAAATAACATCTACCCCATGCTCCGCTAACATTTGAGCTACTGGAATGGTCTCTGCCAGTGTTTCACCACCCACAAACTGTTTGAATATGGTGTTTCTAATAATGCCTTTGATAGGGAGTCCTGCTTTTAAAAGCGTAGGTACTAATCTTGTACCCATTTGAACAAGTGTTGGGTAACCCATAAAGCCAAATAAAAGCTTTGCCCTTTTTAAAGCCTTTGTAGACTTATAGGCAAATGCATTTTGGGTATTCTCAAATGAAATATTCATCGCTAACAGTTGTTCGTGACCGCGAATATCGGAACAGGCCGCAATATAAAAAAGAAATTATATCAGATGGCTTAAAAAGAAACCCTAGCCGTTTTATATAGCCTGGTGGTTAAATGGCTGTAACACCATTTCACTCACGACGCCTGATCTAGGCTGCTGGCATAAAAACCAGATAGCCCTAGCCGCTTCATCTACCACAATCATTTTATCTTTTTGTACGCGCAGGTCGATGGTATCCCAAAAAGGACTGTCCACCCCACCCAAAAACAAATTGGTGATTCTTATTTCGGTACGTTTTACTTCTTCTCTAATGCTTTGCATCATACCAACAATGCCGTATTTACTGGCACTATAAGCAGCCGCTCCAGCCATGGGAACTTTACCCAAAACACCCGGGATATTGATAATGAGGCCTTTTTTTGCTTCTTTCATGGCAGGCATAACCGCTTTTACAGCGTTAAAACTGCCCACTAAATTAATTTGAAGGGAATCCATAAAGTCTTGATGGGTAAGTGTTTCTAGTGGCTTAATAATACCAACACCCACGGCATTGATCAGGATATCCACCCCTCCACCTGCAACCACTTGAGCTACCGCAGCATCAACAGCTGCAGCATCGGTAATGTCTACCGTAAAATATTGACCCGTAGGAACCGATAATTGAACCGCCAAGTCTTGGAGTTTTTGCGCATTTCGAGCCAACAAAAACACGGTAGCACCTCCGCCAATTAATAGTTCAGCTACTTTGGCGCCAATGCCACCTGTTGCACCAAATAAGAGTACGCGTTTACCTTTTATCGTTTCCATGACTTTGTTTTTGAGTATAACAAGACATGGCCTATTTTGTTTGCCTATCAATAAAATAAGGACCGTATTAAATAATTGCAGAAATTGGGGCATGGAAATTTTAAAAATAGAGGTCTATAAATATTCGATCCCGATGGTGCCGTTTACCATTGCAACGGGCACCATGCATTTTGCACAAAACCTACTTATTCGCATCCATACCAATACAGGTCATATTGGAGTTGGCGAGTGCTCTGCCTTTCCCATGATTGTTGGTGAAACGCAGGCTACTTGTTACGAAATGGCAAAAGATTTTGCAGCCATTTGGAAACATAAAAACGCCCTTGATATAGACGCAAGACTTGCAGAACTTGATTTATTTACGGCACGGAACTATACCGCTAAAAGTGCCTTTGATATGGCCCTTTATGATTTGGCAGCTAAACATGCAGGGCTTCCTCTGTACAAGTATTTAGGCGGAAAGATAAAAGATATTGAAAGTGATTTAACCATTGGAATAGACACGCCACAAAACATGGCGGACACCGCTGCAAAATTTGTTACTGATGGCGTGCACATGATTAAAGTAAAACTTGGCAAAGATCCAGCAACCGATATTGCGCGTATTCAAAAAATTAGAGAAGCTGTTGGACCAAATATTACACTGCGTAT
>CAMAQW010000183.1 GCA_945860335.1 Sediminibacterium ginsengisoli
TACTAGCTGAAATGCCATTTGACAGTAAAAAACAGCTTCCGCCTTCTAATAGAATAGTGCCAGAAAATATTTTGTCAGTTTGGCCAGCATTGCCCACTATCCCCATTACGTAGGGCATGCTTATTTGTGCTTGAGATTTACTTACAAAAATGAGCATCAAGCATATACTAACGAATCGCTTTAAACCTAGCATTGATTTTTTTTCCGTTTAACAAATAGGTGAGCGAAAGCGAATCGTAACTTAGAAAGCCGATGTGGTAACTTTGTTTTACAATAATTCCTGAGGGATAATTGTTGAATACTTCTTTTAAAGAATCTACTACAGAAAGTGACCAATCACCAGAAGCTCCATCTGTATCCGTAAAACTGCTTGTAGATAAATATTTTTTAATATAACCTACCTGGCTACCCGATAATACTTGAGGTAGACTATCGATAGTTAGACCTTTTAATTTCCAACTAGTCAATTTTGCACCAGTGCCTATCAAATAATCTTTCTTGATTTCAAGTAAACTTTTTGGCTCTTTTTTGTTGCAAGCAAGCAATAAAAAAACCATCACTATTTGCGAGATTCGCCCCTTATAAATCATTCACTATCGTATTACAAATTGCCTATATGTAAAAAACATACAGGTATACGAATAAAAATCATTTAAAAAATGTTGCTGAGACTATAACACAGAGGTGCAATCTGTAATATACAGTGCTTAAAATTTGTAAGACAGCAAAGGAGACAACGCTATTGACCTATTTTACGGCAAATTCTAGCTTGAACCTATTTGAATTATGAACTAGCTTGCTTTAAAGTAGTTAATACTTCATCGGTAACGCCACCAAAAAAACAAATACCCGCAGCCTGATTTTGTAGGGCATATTTGATACCTGAAGCTAACTCGGTTTGGTTATTAAAGTCCGATAAAAATAGACCTGCATAAAGTGGCACGCCATCTTTAAGAAACCTTACGCCTTCTGCAACGGCGTCACCAATCCAGGTCACGCCCTCTTGATAAAACCCATGATATATCATTGGGAAAACCATATCTAAATTCCAATTGGTCCAATCTTGTCTTACCATTCGGCGGGCCAGTTCAGGCATTGGAAAAACAGCAGCACTAATCTTTTTTTGGTGCTTATGTGCTACAACCGCTAATTCATTTACCACATTATTAATTGCCTGATATCTAAATAAACGCCAAGATACCTGCGCATCTGGATAGCGAAGTGATAAAGGATTATTTCCCGTTTTTGCAGCATACGCATCTCTACAAGTTTTGCAATAACAAAAATCGTAGGCAGGTAATTCTGTTCGTTGATCTAATTTATAGGTATCCCATAAATTAAGCGGCAATACCACATCACAAAAACGAATATAATCGAGGTGTAAACCATCAATATAATTTTTTGATAAAATAGTATCTGCTTCATTTTTTAAAAAATCCTGCACTTCTGGTTTTGAAGGACACAACCATTTGTAATATCCAACATATGGAGGCTTGGTAACACATGATTCTCCAGTACGAGAAATAGCAGACCATTCTGGATGTTGTTTTAATACATCGCCTCTATTCATCGTCCAATTCCAGCGGTGCGCTTCTAGTCCTGCATTTTTTGCTTCGGTATAATGTTTTTCACTATCTGCTTCAAATAAAAGCCCTCTGATACCAGCGTCATAATATGCTTTATATCTTTTTTTAAGCACACTAACTTCATCTTTTTTATCAGGATTAATCCAAACCCAGTGTTTATTTTTTTGTTTTTTTACATCCGTGCTTACTGGCATATTAGCGATAGCAGGTAAAGACGCAAAGCCAGCAGCAGCAGCGGTTCCAATACTATTTTTTAAAAATTGTCTACGATTATTTGACATACAATACATTTAGTTTTTAAAATATAAATAGCCCCATTTTACCGGCACGTGCATATCAATAACGCCGGTTGGATTCCATACCCAATTGTGTTCCGAAATAGGCATCTTATTTTCATTTAATTTTTTTCGGTACGATTTTCCATCGGGCTCAAGCGTCCATTGCACGCGTGAAAAATTGATGCGCCAAGGATTTGTAGTAGACGGTGACGCTATTCTATTGTTTCTTGAAATGGCTGTAAATGGAATGGCCATTTCAACGGTCCAACCACTATCAATATCAGTATTGTCATTGATGGTTCCATTGGCAATTACCTTGGATAGCATACCAGTTGTATTCCATCCCATATCAAAGGTTCCTCCTTTTTTATAAGGCTTATTCATAAATAAATCCATGATGGTTCCGAGCACATTTATTTCAATTTCAAAATACTGTTCGCCATCACCCATGGGATCAATAAAAACTTCAAAATCATGATCGCGATAAATGATATCGTCCTGTTTTTTTAAAGTACCCCACAAATGCGGCTCTTCCAAAACAGCGCCAATGTATAAATATTGACTGTCCCACATCATTTTAACAGTAGTATTAAAAGATGGCTTGGGTTTACTAGCACCTTCAATATCTTCAAAATCTGAAATTAGTACCGCTTGTTTCCAATCATGTTCATTTAATTTTCCATCCACCTTAATGGGCCGCTTTGCCATTCGGGCTTTATAATTTTTTTCAGAATGAAGCGAAGAAGAAAGAACCGTTTGAGCCCTTACTAGCGTGCAAAACAACACAAGCAATAAGGCCAATAAAGCAGCCATTTTTGGTTGTACAAACAGTTTTGATCGCATAATCGTTTCTTTCTGCTTAAAAATAAATCAAAATTGCGGATACCGCTTCAACAGAAAAGCCATTTTACACATCAATATTAACGCAAACAATAAGATTGATATTTATCTAAATCATTCATTATATATCATTTAAATATTTATATAATTTTATATTTATAGGTAAAACAGCTCTTATTTAGCCTTTTCCTGCCCTTTTTTATCTACACGGTATAATAGCATAGAAATGGCCCGATAAAGATTTATATTTAAGGTACTGATTTGCTATCATAAATGTGTTCATATGATTAATAAACGACTCTTCATCTTAGCAGGCGTTTGCCTTGTTGTTGGTGTATTAGCTTACTACTCTTTTAGAACCACTGCCGTGGATGATGTAAGAGTGCCAGATGTTGTAAGCTATAATTATGATGTAAGACCCATTTTATCAGACAAATGTTTTAGTTGTCATGGACCAGATCCTAAAAAAAGGGAAGCTGGATTAAGATTAGATATTGAAAGTGAAGCCTACAAAGCTTTACAAGATCATCCAACCAAACGAGGCATTGTTCCAGGCAAACCAGAACTATCAGAAGTTTTTCAAAGAATAACAACAACAGATTCTAGCCTAGTGATGCCTGTGGCATCCAGTAAATTACCAAGGCTCACAGACAATGAAGTAGCGATCATAAAAAAATGGATTGAGCAAGGTGCGAAATATGAAAAACACTGGGCTTTTACGATTCCTCAAAAACAAGCACTGCCAAAAGTTGATGACGAAAGTTGGCCTAAAAATGAAATCGACTATTTTATTTTAAATAAAATGGAAGAAAAAGGTTTGACGCCCAACGAAGTTGCAGATAAAGAGCGTCTGGTAAAACGCGTATACATGGATGCAATGGGTGTATTACCTACCGAAGCCGAAACAAAGGCTTTTGTAAATGATAATAGCGAAAACGCTTACGAAAAGTTAGTAGACCGTTTATTAGCCATGCCACAGTACGGTGAAAAAATGGCGATTAGTTGGCTCGATATTGCACGCTATGCAGATAGCCATGGTTATCAAGACGATAATTATAGAAGCCAGTGGCCTTGGAGAGATTGGGTGATTCATGCATTCAATAAAAATTTATCCTACAACGAATTTATAACTTGGCAATTAGCCGGAGACTTAATACCAGGTGCCACCAAAGAACAAATTTTAGCGACAGGTTTTAATAGAAATCATAAAATCACAGAAGAAGGTGGTGTGATTGATGAAGAATACCGAATCGAATACGCATCAGATAGAACCAATACGTTTGGCCGTTCGGTACTAGCACTAACTGTCGAATGTGCAAAGTGTCACGATCATAAATATGATCCTATTTCACAAAAAGATTACTACCAACTCTTTGCGTTTTTTAATAACGTGAATGAAGTTGGTTTAGAATCTACCGTTGGCGGACCTGTTACCTATGCAAAAAATCCACG
>CAMAQW010000184.1 GCA_945860335.1 Sediminibacterium ginsengisoli
GTGTATATTAGCAATCTTAATTTGGTATTTATGAAAAAGTTATTGGTACTTATTTTATTAGTTGCTACCGCTAGTTATGGCACCGCTCAAAACCTCAGTGGCAGTTATCCAGTTTACAACGGTAAAGATTTAGGATTAACCTATTCGCCTAAAGCCGCAACGTTTAAAATTTGGGCACCAACTGCTACTGCTGCTACATTAAATTTGTACAAATCTGATATAGGTGGAAATGCTGTTCGTTCTATTAATATGAACAAAGGAGAAAATGGTGTTTGGCAAATTACCTTACCGGAAAATCTTAAAAATAGCTACTATACTTTTCAAGTTAATATTGGTAATGCCTGGAGTGAAGAAGTAGTAGATCCATACGCAAAAGCCTGTGGTACCAATGGTTTAAGGGCACAAGTCATTGATTTAAAAGAAACCAATCCAGTAGGATGGGCCCAGGATAAGTCTCCAAATTTTTCAAGCACCAACAAACAAACCGATGCTGTTATTTATGAATTACATGTTAGAGATGCAAGTATTCATACAAGTAGTGGTATAAAAAATAAGGGTAAATTTTTAGGTTTGGCAGAAGTTGGAACAAAAAACAGTGCCGGACAATCTACGGGACTTTCACATATCAAAGAACTTGGCGTAACCCACGTTCATCTCCTACCTTTTTACGATTATAACTCTGTAGACGAAACAAAAGCTGCAGTGCAGTACAACTGGGGATACGATCCAGTTAATTATAACATTCCTGAGGGCTCTTATAGTACCAACCCAGCAGATGGAAAAGTACGTATCAAAGAGCTAAAAGAACTTATTAAAACCATGCATAGTAATGGTTTACGCATCATTATGGATGTGGTGTACAACCATACCGCACTCACTAAAAACTCTAATTTTAACATTCTTGTTCCTGATTATTATTACCGAAAAAGAGCCGATGGAAGTTTTTCGGATGCAAGTAGTTGTGGCAATGAAACGGCGAGCGACAATGCGATGTTTCAGAAATTTATGATTGAAAGTGTGGTGTATTGGGTAAAGGAATACCATATAGATGGGTTTCGTTTTGATCTGATGGGTATCCATGATATTGAAACCATGAATTTAATTTCTGATACACTTCATAAAATAAAACCTTCGATTGTTTTATATGGTGAAGGCTGGACCTCTAGTAGCTCTCCACTTCCTGATGATAAAAGAGCACTCAAAAAAAATGCAGCACAATTAAATGGCATTGCCGTATTTAGTGATGATATGCGTGATGGCATCAAGGGTAGTGTTTTTAATATCAACGATCGTGGTTTTGCAACTGGCCAAATTGAAAATAGTGAGTCGGTAAAATTTGGCATTGTAGCCGCGGGAAAACATCCACAAATAAATTATAGCAAGGTCAATTACTCCAAAGAACCATATACAGCGGGCCCTGCAGGACTTATCAACTATGCAGATTGTCACGATAATAATATTTTATGGGACAAAATAGAACTCTCTTTCAAAGATGCCTCTGTGGCTGAACGCACAAAAATGCACGAACTGGCTTATGCAATTGTGTTAACCGCGCAAGGCGCCAGTTTCTTACATGCGGGTACCGAATTTTTAAGAACAAAAAATGGGGTAGAAAATTCTTTTGATAAAGGAGATATTGTAAATGGTATCAATTGGGATTTAAAAACTCAAAATAATGCGAGTTATCAGTTTATCAAAAGCTTGATACAAATTAGACGTACGCATCCTGCTTTTAGAATGCAAACGGCAGCGCAAATTGCAACGCATTTAAATTTTGAAGAAAACCTACCTACTGGAATCATTGCTTACACCATTAACGGAGGGGCAGTAGGTGATCGATGGAAAAAAATATGGGTCGCTTACAATGGTAAACAAACCCCTCAAACCATTACTTTACCAAAAGGCAGTTGGAAAGTAGGATTAAGTAGTAAAGGGTCTTCAAAATCAGCTACTAATTATACCCTAGCAGGAAGTTCTGCTGTAATACTATATGGCGAATAAGGAGGAGTAATATATATTTGCACAAAATCAATACAGATGATGACGATCGAAAGCTTTAAAGAATTAGCACACGAAGACAAATTAAATCAATTAAGACACCACGGTGAATTACTAGGTACTTACGAGCGCAGAAGTGCAGACGGAGATAGCAAAACCAGTGGCGACATTTTTGAATTAAACAACTTCTGGGTATTCTTAAGTGATGACGAACAAATGGTGATCCCATCTCGTAGAAATCCACTTTTCAAAGAAGAAGAAGAGGAAGAAGCAGAAGGTTAATTCCTTTTTACATTCAAAACATACGTAAGAGATACTTATTTAATTTTATTTAGGTAGCGCTCATTAATCTTGTATTGGTATACCCTTTTATCCATCGCTGTTTTTTCTCGCTCCACTAGTATATCGCTGGTGGAGGCAAATACCATAAATTTTTTATTGATCATTTGAAGGGTATCAGATCTTAATTTATTTTGGATCGTTACTTCTTTATTTTTTACACCCAGTGCTCTGTTTATTTGATCAATGGATGTGGGTGTGCTTTGTTTAGAACATTCAAGCAAAATATCCAGTACCGATTTTTCTGTTTCAGTTAAATTATCTGAAAATTCTAGTTGCTTATTTATCTCTATTGATTTTTTGTGAAAACCGCTCCCAACAACATTTTGCTGCATTTTACGCAATGACTTATTTTTGAAAAATAGTACTACGGAAATAGTAAACAATAGTAAAAGTGCTATCAAATAAGGCAGTTGATTAAGCTTTAATTTACTTGTAAAACTTGGTGTTATTTTTTTGTAAAGTGGTTTTGAAACTTCAGAAAATTTTGACATCGAAAGCGTAATACTTACTAAAGAATCTAGCCCAGGATTATAAAAATGTAGCTTTTCATCTTTATAAAAATACAAGCCGTTTTTACTTGCCACATAATTCATAATGGTACCACCAATTTCATTTTCTATTTCATATAATTTTTGGGTAGTTGGGTTTATTAAATACAAATGATTATACGATTCCGTTAAAATTCCTAGCCCAGGTAAAATCATTGCGCTTGTGCCAATGACGGTTTCCAAAAGTATTTTGTCATTTACAATTTTTGGTTCCTGCCACCAATCGTTCGGTTTTAAATTTAAACACTGCATGTATACAGTGTCATTTTTTACTTCATTTTGAAGCTTAAAATAAGAATTGGGATACGACTGATACACCACATAAATCAAGTCATTTTTTTTATCTGGATAAACAATCGCGTTCATATGCCTAGCCAGTTGTACTTCTTTGTTAATGGGCTCCCTAAACCACTCTTTGGAAGTGGTATCAAAATACCTGAGCCCACTATTAAACTGCCAAAATCCCCAGCCGCCTAAATTGTAGAATTTATTGTTTCTGATATAAGAGTAAGAACCGTAGTTGTATCCTTCATAACAGGTATTATCGAGCCTAGTTATACTGAGGCTACTATCAATTTTAAATAATTTACCCGTTCCACTAATCTGCATGTACAATTGGCCATTATTGACCATATAATCATGACGTGAATCGGTGCAGGTTAAACCCAGTGGTGTAGGAACCAATTTTGTTTCCTTATTGAGCAATTGCAGTTCAAAAGAGCCAGTTTGAGAAGCTAAATAGCGCAGTAAATTTTTTTGCGCAGAAGCATGAACCGCAACAAATAAAAACAGAATAATATATATATGTCTTAATCGCATCTTACAAAGCTAATCAATTGGTTCAGATTAATAAAAATAAGATACGTTTTATACATATTAAATATATATTATATTCATTGTAAATTGTATTACAATATATTATTAATTATATCCGTTACTCGATAATAGATTATTGAAATTCAAACAAACTGCGTCCCACATCACAGATATGTGGCGTTTATTTGATTGAGTTTTAAACTCGGGGGGTATGGGGGCTTTGGGTAACCGGGCCCTCATTTTTTATACTTTAACCCTGCTGTAATCATTGATTTTTTGGGTCGGATTCATCATATAAGATACAAGCGTACCATCTTTTAAGATTTCTACCACCCTAAACCCTTTATACGGGGTTCCCCAATTACCACCCATATGGGCATCAAATAAACAAGGGGTTTGTCTTTCTCCAAGCAATTTAACACCATCCTGGTCATGCTCGTGACCGTG
>CAMAQW010000185.1 GCA_945860335.1 Sediminibacterium ginsengisoli
AATCACTTGCGGAGTGCTACCAGTAACCCTAAGTAAAGCATAACCCATGAGTTGGGTGCCGGGGTCAATGCCTAATATGATCTGGTCTTTTTTCAATTTGATGTGAAATTACAAGCTTCCTTTGAGATTCTACCTACTTTTGCTGGACAAGCTTTTTTAAAAACCTTAATGACTTCGGCGCTGCAAAAGAAAATAAATATCGTAGTTCAATACCTGGTGGCTCCCATCTTATTTCTATGGCTATGTTATTCGATTTACCATCAAATAAATGCCCAAGAACAGCTACCTAGTTTTATCGCTTCACTGCAACAAATCCCTTTTGTCAACGCCTTTGGTTATTTGATTGTCATCATCATCTTAACAGCATGTAATTGGGGGTTAGAAGCCTATAAATGGAAAGCGCTTACCTATCATTTAGAGCCACTTAGTTTTAAAGCTGCTTTTGCAGCCATCTTAACGGGTCAGGCAGTATCTTTTTCTAGTATTAATAGAGTGGGGGAATCTATTGGAAAGTCTATGCTACTTTCCGATGGCAACCGTTTAAAAGGCGTGGTGTTATCTTTTGTGGCAAGTGCAAGTCAGCTGCTTATTACTTTACTCGCTGGTCTCATTGCATTTGTTTGTATGTATCCTACTTTGTATCCACAGTTACAAACGCAGCTACACTTATCTGATATGGCTTTTTATGTGTTGGGTAGTGCTTTGTTGTTGATAGTTGTTTTATTGATGATCATTTATTTTGCAATTCCATTTTTTGCAAACAAACTTTCAAAAGCGTCTTTTTTTTCGAGATATATTTTTTTATTGACATCTGTGCAGGCAATTCCTAAAAGATTGTTAGTGAAGCTCATCCTTATTTCTGGCGCACGATACCTTGTATTTCTACTGCAGTATCTGTTAATTTTTACATTATGTAGCGTAGACATATCCGCTTTACATATCGTGTCACTTACGGCCCTACTTTTTTTAATTCTTGCCATTATACCTACCTTAACGCTAGCAGAATTAGGAATTAGAGGAAAAGTAAGTTTATTTTTGTTTGGTATTTATAGTACCAATACGATAGGTATTTTAGCTGCAGCAGGTGGTATTTGGTTTTTAAATTTAATCATACCGGCTTGTTTAGGCGGCCTCATTTTGCTACGTTTACAGTATTTTCGAAAGCAGGTTTAACAGTACGCTCATGGTTAAAAAAATAACAGCCTATTTGTTTATTTGTTTTTTTCTGATTCATCCGCTAAGGGCTGGGGATGATTTTTGCGGTATAAGAAATATGTCTTTTGTAAGTGGTGAAGAAATCAATTACAACTTATACTATTCGGTGATTGGTTTATACCTTAACGCAGGGTCTGCAAAATTTACAGTAACGCAAGAAAAAATAAATGAAACGCCTTCTTATCACGCTACTTGTATTGGGACTTCAAATGCCCGCTACGATTGGATATTTAAAGTGCGTGACCGTTACGAAACATACATAGACACACTTAATTTACAACCGATTAAGTTTGTTCGGCATATCGAAGAAGGCACGTACAAGAAGCAGGAAAATATTGTATTCAATCAAAAATTAAATACGGCCAGTGGAGCGGATGGGGTATACAAAATCCCAAATTGTGTACAGGATGTGGTGAGCTCTATTTATTATTTGCGCAATATTGATTTTAATAAATACAAGGTGGATGAGCGCATTCCTTTTAATTTATTTTTAGACAATCAGGTATACAATGTTTATATCAAATACCTGGGTAAAGAAATGGTAAAAACACAATATGGAACTTTTAATGCCATAAAATTTAAGCCCTTACTATTAAAAGGAACGATTTTTGAGGGTGGCGAAAAAATGACCATTTGGGTCACCGACGACCTTAATCATATTCCAGTGCGTATCGAGAGTGCTATTGTAGTGGGAAGTGTTAAAGCGGATATGATGAGCTTTAAAAACCTCCGTTACCCTTTAAGTGCACTTGTAAAGACCAGATAAATGTTTTTACAGATCAGCTAAAGTAAACGCTGCTCCCGCTCTAATTCCCTTTTCTGTTTGTACAAGTTTAACGCATTCATGCACCGCATCGTGTTCAAAAAAGAGCACATACTGATTTTCAAAAGCCTCCTGTAAAAAGGATTTCTTTTCATGTAGGGTGGTTAGTGGAAACATATCGTAAGACATAACATAAGGAAGTGGTAAATGCCCTACCGATGGCAGTAAATCGGCCATATATACGATGGTGTGTCCCTTATAATGAATTTGAGGAAGCATCATTTTTTCGGTGTGACCATGCACAAAACGGATATCAATATTATTTGCAAAGGAAGCGGTATGTAGTAGTCCATTTTTTGTGAAATGACTTTCAGGTGTATTTATCAGTGATAATTGCCCCGACGCCTCAATGGGTAAAATATTTTCTTTTAAAAATGAAGCTTTTTCTCTTTCATTGGGGTTAGTGGCCCAATCCCAGTGGGCCTCATTGCTCCAGAATATTGCATTTTTAAATGCAGGAACTAATGTGTCGCCTTCTTTTTTGATGGATCCGCCGCAGTGATCAAAATGCAGGTGGGTTAAAAAAACATCTGTAATATCATCCGGTGTAAATCCGTGCGCTGCCAATGATTTTTCGAGGGTGTCATTTCCATGTAAATAATAATGCCCAAAAAATTTTGCGTCTTGTTTGTCGCCCATGCCATTATCAATCAGGATTAAACGGTCCCCATCTTCAATTAATAAACAGCGCATCGACCAACTGCACATGTTATTTTCGTCGGCGGGGTTAGATCTGTTCCAAATGCTTTTTGGAACAACGCCAAACATAGCACCTCCGTCTAATTTAAAATTTCCGGCATTAACGCTATACAGTTGCATGCTTTTCTAGTTTTGAAGTTCGGTAGAGCAAGATGAAACCAACAATAAAAAATAGTGTTAAAGCCAACACCGAATTTCTTTGCGAACCCGTAATCTCATTGATATAACCAAAACTAAACATGCCAATAACAATGGCGATTTTTTCAGTTACGTCATAAAAACTAAAATAACTCGTGGTGTCATGTGTTACTGGCATTAATTTGGAATAAGTACTGCGGCTAACTGACTGAATGCCTCCCATTACAAATCCAACAACAACAGCTAATGTATAAAACGGCATAACACTGTTTCTAGGTAAATAATAGCCCATAATACAGCCTCCAATCCAAATGACTACCGCTATCATAAGTGTATTAAAATTGCCCCATTTACTTGCGAGTTTAGCCATTAAATTAGCGCCTGGAATGGCAACAATTTGAATAATTAAAATGGCTAAAATTAAATTGGTGGTTGGGATATTTAATTCGCTCTTACCATATAGGGTAGCGGCTAGCATTACTGTTTGAACCCCCATATTGTAAAAGAAAAATGAAATTAAAAACCTTTTAAGTGTAGGTTGTGTTTTAAGTTCTAGCCACACTTTATGTAGTTCTTTATAGCCCTGCGTCAATAATTTTTTTGTGTGCGCACCTTTTACACCTTTTCCAGCAGGTAAGCGGCCAATTGCCAACCATCCAAATCCAATCCACCAAACACCCACTAACAAAAAAGATATTTGAGAAGCCTTACCTACTGTAATACCAAACAGTTCTGGCTTTAATACAAACACAAAACAAATCAGTTGAAGAAGTACAGAGCCAATATAACCCATCATAAATCCTTTGGCACTTATGCGGTCTCTATCTTCAGGTGCTGCAATTTCAGGTAAGTATGAGTTATAAAATACGAGGCTACTCCAAAATCCGATGCATGCAATGATAACAGAAATCAATCCACCATAAATATGGTCTTTATCGAAAAAATAAAGAGAGGCACAAGAAAGTGATCCTAGGGTGCAAAAAAATCTGAGAAATTGCTTTTTATTTCCACGGTAATCTGCAATCGATGAAAGTATCGGAGAAAGCACAGCAACAACTACAAATGCAATACCCAGTATGTAATTGTACAAAGCTGTATTTGAAAATTCGTAATTCCCGATTTTAACTTTATCTATAAGCGTGGCATCATTTCCGTCACCAGTAACGGCTTCGTAGTAGGCAGGGAAAATGGTAGAAGTAATAACAAGGTTGTATACACTATTGGCCCAATCATACATGGCCCATCCATTAAT
>CAMAQW010000186.1 GCA_945860335.1 Sediminibacterium ginsengisoli
GCCCCACATGGAACCTGCACACCAACACGTGCGGCTATCATGACTGGACGCTACAGTCCACGCGTAAATGATAGAACCGGACTGGGTGTTTTATTTCCATCTAATACCAATGGACTTGATAGCAGTAAAGAAATTACGTTTACCAAACAGTTACAAAAAGTTGGATATGCAACGGCGCTTGTGGGTAAATGGCATTTAGGACACTTACCAAAATTTTTACCACCCGCACATGGTTTTGATAGTTATGTGGGTATTCCATACCCCAATGACCACGGTCCTGAAAGGCTTGGTAATACAGGATCTAGGGGCTATCCGCCTATACCGCTCATGCGCGGTAGTGAAAAAGTAAAAGATTTAAATAACAACGAACTCGCAGAACTGCCAGCGCAGTTTATTAGAGAAGCTTGTGCGTTTATTAAAGAGAAAGCGGCGAGTAAACAACCGTTTTATTTGCAGTATTCTAATATTGAAACACATACCCCTTATTTTATTCCAAAAGGTTTTGAAGGACGTTCTGGTTATGGTGCATTTGGTGACGCAGTTGCGTACATCGATTATACAGTTGGCGTTTTAACCGGTTATCTTAAACAATTAGGACTCGAAAAAAATACACTCATAGTAGTTCATTCTGATAACGGACCACTTGTAGAAAAATATCCAGAGCTAGAAGATAGCTATGGGAAATTTGGATATGTAGATACTAGTTTAGAACATCAATTACGCGATGGAAAGTACCAACAGCGTTTTGAAGGCGGTGTAAGATCAGCGTGTTTTGTAAAATGGCCAGGTGTTATTGGTGCAGGCGCTGTTAATCAAAATATATATAGCGGTGTAGATTTATTTACAAGTTTTTTACAAGTGGCAGGCGCTGAAATGCCTACTGGTAGAGTAATTGATGGAAAACCCATGATTGAAAGTATCATTACAAATAAGCCAGTACGTAATACTTTTTATGCATTTGCACCGCAAAAAGAAGTGCAGGGCGTTAGGTATAATAATTGGAAATTGGTAATTGATAAGCGTGGTGGTAAAACTTCGCTGCTACTTTTTAATTTGGCAAATGATCCAAGCGAATTAAATGATCTTGCATCAAAAAATAAAAACATTGTACAAACAATGTATAACTTAGCTGTGTCGGCAGAGCAAGCAGTTGTAAATAATTTACCGCTGCAAGAAACAAATAACTTTAATTTTTAGTTTTGAAAAGAACATTTATCGTATATCAGTCAATATTTTTTTGTTGTGTTCTTTTTTGGACTTGCACTTCTGGAGACAATGATGCAAAAGCAGTTCAAGATTCTATTCAAGCAAAAAAAGATTCGATATTACACTGTACCAGTAATATTCCTAACCGTTTTGGTGTTGGCGGAACAGATACATCAAGTATTGTAAAAGGTGTTGCAGATAAAGCGGGCATGGTATTTATAAAGGGAGGTAATTATGCCATGGGTGCATCCGATAAAACCGGCCGTGCCGATGAATATCCGCAGCACAATGTAACCGTTTCTAGTTTTTGGATGGATACCACTGAAGTTACGAATGCGCAGTTTGCAAAATTTGTAGCAGCTACTGGTTATGTTACCACCGCCGAAAAAGCACCGGATTGGAATGAAATAAAAAAACAATTACCTCCGGGTACACCAAAGCCGGCACCTGAATTACTCGTGGCTTCATCACTTGTATTTGTAATGTCATCTACACCAGTAGATATGAACAACCCTGCCTCCTGGTGGGCATGGACAAAAGGCGCCAATTGGAAACATCCGCGTGGTCCTGGTAGTAATATCAAAGGAAAGGACAATGAACCCGTAACACAAGTGTCATGGGATGATGCAAATGCTTATGCCCGCTGGGCTGGAAAGCGTTTACCGACAGAGGCAGAGTGGGAATTTGCAGCAAGAGGTGGACTCAAAAATCAAACATTTCCTTGGGGTAGTGAGCCTGTAGAAAAAGGTGCGGCTAAGGCTAATATTTGGCAAGGAACTTTTCCAAACACCAACACGGGCGCAGATGGCTATATGCGTATTGCACCCGTTGCAAAATATGCACCCAATGCATTCGGCTTATATGATATGAGTGGAAATGTTTGGGAATGGTGTTCCGATTGGTATGATGCCAATTATTATGCAAGTGTTGCAGGACAAAGTTTGCAAAATCCTTTAGGTAGTAATAAAAGTTTTGATCCTGACGAACCAACTATTCCTAAAAAAGTAGTGCGTGGTGGATCTTTTTTATGTCATGCATCATATTGTGCAAGTTACCGTGTATCTGCGCGCATGAAAACAGCTACCGACACTGGACTGGAGCATACTGGATTTAGATGCGTAACAGACGCGTCATCTCAAAAAAAATAATAGCATCTTCACTAGTTAGTGTATTATTTTATCAATAACATCATACTGCAACAGTTCTAGCTTTTTCTATTCTGTTTTTTGGTTATATTGAATCAAAATTGCGTATGAAAAAATGGATTGCTTGTTGCTTATGTATAGGCATGCTGCAGCTAAAACTTACTGCACAAACCTACCAGCCCAATTGGGAGTCGCTAGATTCGAGACCTGTTCCTTCATGGTTTATGAATGAAAAGTTTGGCATATTTATTCATTGGGGCGCGTATAGTGTTCCATCGTGGGGTCCGCAGCATAGTTACTCGGAGTGGTACCAAAACGGTTTGCAAGCAGACAAAGACAACGTGCGCAAAAAATTTCACAAACTACATTATGGCGATATGTCTTACTATGGATTTGGTCCTATGTTTAAGGCAGATCGTTTTGATCCGGATGCCTGGGCTAAAGTGTTTGAGCAGTCTGGTGCAAAATATATTGTACTCACCAGTAAGCACCATGATGGCTTTGCCATGTGGCCTAGTAAAGAAGCAGATAAAACCTGGGGCTTTCCTTGGAACAGCGTAACGAGTGGTCCTAAAAGAGATTTATTGGGCGATTTATTTAAAGCCGTACGAAAAACAAGTGTGCGCGCGGGCATGTATTATTCACTTTACGAATGGTACAACCCACTCTATAAATCGGACATCAATAAATACGTAAGCGACCATATGTGGCCACAAATGAAAGACCTCATTAACACCTATCAGCCCGATGTTTTTTGGACAGATGGTGATTGGGATGTGTCGGACGCAAAATGGAAATCGCCAGAATTTTTAGCATGGTTGTATAACGAAAGTCCAGTAAAAGAAAAGATTGTTACCTATGATAGATGGGGTAGTGGAATTCGTTTTCATCATGGTGGTGTATATACGCCAGAGTACCAACCCGATTTAGATTTTGAAGATCATCCATGGGAAGAAAGTAGAGGCATGGGCTACTCCTATGGTTACAATAAAGAAGAAGATATTTGGGACTATAATAGTGCGCAATCTTTGGTGTTAGCACTGGTAGATAAAGTAAGTAGAGGGGGTAATTTTTTATTGGATATTGGACCTGATGATCATGGAAAAATTCCACCCATTATGCAAGAGCGTTTATTGCAAATTGGCGCTTGGTTACAAGAAAATGGCGAAGCGATTTACAACACCAGACGCTGGATACGCACGTCACAAGCAGCGGCTAATAACAGCAAAGAAAAAGATTTTTATTTTACGTACAACCCTACTAGCAATGCATTATACGCGATTGCACCCAAATTTAATAATAGTGGTGAATACCTCATTAAAGACATTGATTTACCCGCCGGCACCAACATTTCTTTTGTAGCAACCAAAGAAAAATGTGCATGGAAAAAAAAAGGTAATGATATTGTAGTAACCATGCCGCCTTACAAGCCGGCCATGATAAAAGCGCCGTATGCGTATGCTATCAAAATAGAAAATTTTGGCGCTTTTGCTGCAAAACCAAAAATAGAAATTACGTATCCAAATGGTGCGCAAACACCAACTGTTGCGCTTATTGCACCAGTAGGCGCTGCCATACATTATACAACGGATGGAACGAATCCAACCTTGTCGTCTCCAACGTATACCGCGCCGTTTACACCTACAAAAACAACGCTTGTAAAAGCACAAATTTTTGACAATACAAAACTACCTGGTAAAGTAGCGGAAGTATCCGCTAGGGCATACACTTGGATGCC
>CAMAQW010000187.1 GCA_945860335.1 Sediminibacterium ginsengisoli
CGGTTTACTTGATAAGGAACTTCTGTAATAACGATTTGCTCACGACCACTTTGTTTGGTGTCTACCTGACATTTACCACGGAGCACAACTCTACCTCTACCAGTAAGCAAACCTTGTCTAACACCTTCCATACCAAATATTACACCACCGGTAGGAAAATCTGGTGCTTTAACATGTGTGATTAATTCTTCGACAGTGATATCACGGTTGTCTACGTATGCAACACAACCATCAATCACTTCACTTAAGTTGTGCGGCATCATATTGGTAGCCATACCAACGGCAATACCTGAAGAACCGTTTACCAATAGTTGCGGAATACGCGTTGGTAAAACGGTTGGCTCTTTTAATGAATCATCAAAGTTGAGTTGAAAATCAACGGTATCTTTTTCGATATCGTCAATCATGGCTTCAGCTATTTTTTGAAGGCGTGCCTCTGTGTAACGCATAGCAGCTGGTGGATCACCATCTTGGTTACCAAAGTTACCCTGACCATCTACAAGCGTATAACGCATGGTCCAATCTTGCGCCATACGAACAAGGGTATCGTAAATAGATGCATCACCGTGTGGGTGAAACTTACCCATTACTTCCCCAACGATACGCGCAGATTTTTTATAAGGCTTGTTGTAATTATTGCCAAGTTCATTCATGGCAAATAAAACCCTGCGGTGAACAGGTTTAAAACCATCACGTGCATCTGGTAACGCACGTCCAACAATCACAGACATCGAGTAATCGATGTAGGCTGTTTTCATTTGCTCTTCGATATTAACCTGTATAATACGGTCGTTATCGGAGGTTTGTTCTGGTATCAAATTTTCTTCCATAATTTCTAATCTATAAACGTATCTGTATCAACAATTTGACACGCCAGTTTGGCGGCTAACGAAGATACTTTTTTTAACACGGAAATAGACTAAAATGAACCTTAAAAAGAGGGTGTTTTATCCACAATTTTACACACAAAATGTAAGTAAATAAAGGGCTAAAAATGGCCTATGGAACCTGAACCCATTCGTAATCTAGCTGACGCTTGTCTAAATTGGCCGCAATGACCTTTATAAACACTTTATCGCCCAGTTTAAAGGTGCGTCCACTCCTTTTGCCTACAAGGCTATAATCAGATTCTATATGCCTAAAATCGTCAAATTCGGAGAGGCCTACAATGGATACCAAACCCTCACATTTATGAGCAAGGGTTTCAACCCAAAAACCAAAGCTTGAAACACCACTTACTACACCTTCAAAAGTGTCTCCCACATAATCAAGCATGAACTCTACTTGCTTGTATTTATTGGAAGCTCTTTCACACTCCATGGCAGCACGCTCACGATCGGAACTATGCTTACATTTTTCTTCCATTTTTTTATCGACAACGGGCTTGTTGTCAAGCACTGTTTGAAGCACACGGTGCACAAGTACATCGGGGTATCTTCTAATGGGTGATGTGAAGTGACAATAAAAATCAAATGCAAGACCGTAGTGTCCAATATTTTGTGTCGAATAAATAGCTTTTGCCATGGTTCTAATACCAAGTTGCTCTAGCACATGTTGCTCCGGTTTGCCTTTTGCATCTTCTAACAACTGGTTAAAACTTGCAGAAATTTTTTCAGGAGAACTGGCATCAAAACCATGTCCGTATTTTTTGGCATACTGAACAAACGGTGCAAGCTTTTCAGGATCTGGTTGATCATGAATACGGTATGGAAAAGGAAGCGGTTGTTTATTGATTTGAATTTTAGAAATATTTTCGGCTACTGTTTTATTGGCAAGTAGCATAAATTCTTCAATTAACTGGTGCGCCGGTTTACTTTCTTTGACCGTTATACCAATTGGTTTTGCATTTTCATCGAGTGTAAAACGAACTTCTTGTGAAGAAAAATTAATGGCACCTTTTTTAAACCTAGCTTGTCTAAATTTTTGTGCGAGACTATGGAGAACTAAAATATCTTCTGCATGGTCTCCCACTTTTGTGTCAATAATTTCTTGCACTTCTTCGTAAGCGAATCGTCGATCAGAATGTATCACTGTTCGGCCAAGCCAATATTGTTTTACCTGTGCTTCGTCATTGATTTGAAAGATAGCAGAAAAGGTAAATTTATCTTCGTTAGGGCGAAGGGAACAAAGTTCATTAGAAATTTTTTCAGGCAACATAGGGTTTACGCGGTCTGGCAAATACACAGAGGTTGCGCGTTTGTATGCTTCGGCGTCCAAATCAGTATCTGGTAACACGTAATAACTTACATCCGCAATATGCACCCCTATTTCGTAAAGGCCACTAGGTAATTTTCGGATAGAAAGGGCGTCATCAAAATCTTTTGCATCGATAGGGTCAATAGTAAAGGTTTTTAAATCACGGCAATCTCTGCGTTTTGCGATTTCGGCTTCATCTAAAACAACAGGCAGCTCCGCAGCTGCTTCTAACACGTCTTGCATGAAAAATAATGGGAAGCCGGCCTGCGCCAAGAGCTCCTTCATGGCAGCGTCATTTTCGTCTTCTGGGGACATGATAGCGGTTACTTCTCCTACTGGTTTTTTATCGTCTTTATCCCATTTTACAAGCTTTGCAGATACCCTATCTTTATTTTTTGCGCCATTTAAATATTGGAGCGGAATAAAAATATCCGGCATGGGTTTATCGGTGTCTGGCACAAAAAATGCAAACTTATCAGAGAGTTGAATATGTCCTATAAATTCGGTTTGACGGCGCTCTACCACCTCTACTACCTTACCTTCTTTTTTGCCGGTTCTGCCATTTTCACGGGTAATTTTAACACGTACAATGTCACCATGTAGGGCATTGCTCATATCGGAAGGGCGCACCATAATATCAATGGCATTGTTGTCTACAATAACGTAGCCCATGCCAGAACGAGTGATATCTATTTTACCTTTTAAAGTAGCTACCACAATGGTCTTTGCTGTTTTCTTTTGTTTTGACTTTTTTGCTTTACTCATGTTGCATATTGGTGTTAAACCCATTGATAAATGAAAGGATCAAAGCGTCAAATTGAGGGCCTTCGTCAAATAAAAAAGAGTGTTTGATAGGGAGTACATAAAAAGGCAGTGACTTTAATTCTTCCTGGAATTTTGTAAGTCGTACGGCGTCTTTTTCTGTGGTGATAATCATTTTATGGGTAGCGGCGATATTGTTATACTGACCCACTACATCTTGTAAATCATCTATCGAAAAAATATGGTGATCGGCGTAATCTTGTTGGTAATAAGTACGTGCCTGCTCGTGTAAATAATTTTTAAGTGGCTTTGGATTGGCAATACCACACATCAGTAATACTTCATCCTGATTGGTGATCGGGCGCTTATTCGTAACATCCAAAATGTGATAGGGTGTTTCATATTCGATGCAGGTAAAAAACACTTTTTGATACGACTTTGGACGTAAGGCTTTGGTTATTTTTTGACGCTGCTCTTCGGTTAAATTTGGCGGGCATTTAGTAACAATAATTACCTGTGCCCTTTTTGATGAACCTCTTTCATCCCTTAAATCGCCAGTGGGTAAGAAAAAATCATGGTTATAGGTATTGCCAAATTCGGTAAGTAAAATATTAAAACCAGCCTGCACCGATCGGTGCTGAAACGCATCATCTAAAACAATGGCTTGTACATCTTTGATGTCATGTAATAATTGTGGAATAGCGTCCAATCTTTCTTCGCCAACTGCTACTGCCACACCCGGAAATTTTTGGTGAAAGAGCATGGGCTCATCTCCTATTTCAAGTGCTGTTGTAGTAGCACCCGCTAAAACATACCCTTTTGTTTTTCTTTTATAGCCCCTACTAATCGTAGCCACTTTATATCGGGTGTGCAGTAAGCCTAATAAATACTCTACCATGGGAGATTTACCTGTGCCACCCACTGCTAAATTACCAACACAAATAAGTGGAAAATTAAACCTTGCCGAACTTAGATACTGTTTATCAAACAGCCAATTGCGTATTTTAATAAAAGCGCCATACAAAACAGCAAGCGGCAATAATAAAACACGAAAGGAAGTAAG
>CAMAQW010000188.1 GCA_945860335.1 Sediminibacterium ginsengisoli
AACTGTTTCATTTGAAATAAAACCTACAACCGTTCAATATATGAAGTTAGTAGCTCGTCCTGTAACAACGATCCCTGCTGGGTTTGCGGGTGCAGGCAATCCTTCTTGGTTATTTATGGATGAACTCATTGTAAAATAAAAGATGATGGCAAAAGTGATAGATACCCACATGCATAGTTGGGACTTGCAAAAAGTAAGGTATAGTTGGCTCGATGGCGATACTTCTATACTAGCGCAAAATTATTATCCTTCAGGTATTGAAGCGCAGTTAGAGGCAGCTAATGTAAGTGCAGCCGTAATGGTGCAAGCTGCAAATAATATAGAAGACACTGCATTTATGTTTGATTGTGCGGAGCAGTACCCTTGGATTATTGGTGTTGTGGGTTGGGTAGATTTGTTAAATCCTGAAACGGCCAAAAAGCAATTAGAAGCGCATCTACAAAATAAATATTTTAAAGGCATCAGGCATCTTATACATGACGAGCCAGACCATAACTGGTTATTGCAATCTGCAGTGATTAAAAGTTTAGGAATTTTGGCAGATCATGGAGTTCCTTTTGATGTAGTAGGTGTAAAAATTGAACACATTAAAGCAGCTATACAAGTGGCTAAACAAATACCACACTTAAAAATGGTATTTGATCACTTAAATCATCCACCCATTGCCACGAGCGAACAGTTTGGTGCTTGGGGAGAAGCTATTACGGAGGCTGCTGCTATGCCTAATTTTTATGCAAAAATTTCGGGGTTAGGTACTTGCTGTGCTGATTTTAATGATTGGTCTGCTAATACCATTGAGCCATATATTGCTTTTGTTTTGGAGCATTTTGGTATCGATAAATTAATGATAGGTGGAGACTGGCCTGTTTCACTACTGGCTGGAGATTATATAACAACGCACCATACATATCAGGCAGTAGTTAATAAATTAGTAGCACCAGAACATCAAGAAAAAATTTACAGTACAAACGCAACCCGTTTTTATAAGCTGGGTTAGTTGTTTACTATTTCAACCTCAATTCTTCTGTTTCTAAAACGGTTGTTGTCTGAGTCGTTGGGGGTTAGGGGCTCTGTTTCGCCTTTACCAATGGTGGCTATACGGCCTGCTGCTATGCCTAATTTTACAAGTGCTGCTTTAACAGCTTCTGCTCTTTTATTGGATAAAGTAATATTGTAATTGTCTTCACCCAAATTGTCGGTGTGCCCACTAATGATGATGCTAAGCGTGCTATTTTTTGTTAGATAAGTGGCCATTTGCTCTATTTCCTGCGTATACCTTGGCATGATATCATATTTATCTAACTCAAAATTTACATTTAGGGTAATGGTTTCTCTAACACCCTTAAATGTTTTTTCACCGCTTGCTCTTTGTTCACTTACGGTACCTGCGCTGATACTTAATTTTTCATAATCAAACATGCAAGGCATCATGCTTACCTCATAATATCTGTTCAATGAAAAAAGTTGGTTGTTAAATACTTCTTCAAATTCAGATCTATCATAACACTGAAAATACATGCCATTTGTTTCGTTGGCAATGGCTCTTAAGTTAGCAGAGTCGGCACCACCACTATAGGCGATGGTAAATACCGGGATATTATTTACGAGTGCTTTTTCAACAATCGATTTGGTGTTTTTATTTTTTGAAGAATTTTCAAATCCGTCTGTAAATAAAAGTAGTACTGGTTTGTACTTATTGTATTTGGCCATGGTATCAAGTGCGCGGTCCATGGCGTCATTGATAGCAGTGCCGCCTCCAAATCCATCCATACCTCTTTTTCGGTATAGCATTTTTTGTATGGTAGCACTGTCATATGCCGTTCCTTCATAAGAAATATCCGAATCAAATTTCCATAGGCTAATTAAGTTGCGCTTGCTCATTTTTTTTAAGCTAGCAGAAAGTGCGTCCTGTAATTCGGCGCAGCGTTCATCACCCATGGAGCCACTATGGTCTAGTATAATACCAATATGATAAATGCTGGTGTCTTTAACTTCTTTTAAAGTGTATTTGGTAACGTAACAGGTATCGTTATATTTATTGATAAACCTAAAAGCATTGGAAGTATCGGCGGCATTAATTTTATGGTAACTCCCTTTTAAATTAGTAGGGTAGCTCATTCTAAAATTAATTTCCTTTTTATTTTTAGTAAAGCCGTAGGTGTTAATAGTTAGTTTTTCTGGCACATAGGTTTCGCCAATTCTTCTTTTTATTACCGGCTTTTGTGTAATAAAATCAGGCTCATACATAAAAGTATAATTGGCAGGTACGTGATCAATGCCGTCAAAAGGTTCAAAGCCAGGTCTTGGTTTAAACGTTTTTTTATATTGTGGTTTAGGAGGAGCCGTTATTATTTTTTTGGGTGGCGCCACTTCTGCAAAAAGCTCTCTAGATTCTCTGCACGCAGTAATACCAGTAAAACCAATGGCAATAACAAGTATTTGCAGGCGAATGGCAGAAAATTGAATACCCATATCGGTGGTTGATTGGTACTGTAAGTTAATTTATTCTGGACAATCAATAATGGTCTTAATTTTTTTAAGACTCATGGGGTGTATGCTTAGCATGAGATATCCGCCTCCCGAAATATTGTCCATATTACTTGAATTGGTGAGCCAGCTAAGCCTATGAACGCCCACTGTGAGGGGCCCCAATTTAATAGCGCCACCTAACATGAGTTGTCCTTGTGTATTGTATTGAACTGGCACAAAAACACCAAAATGTAATGTTTCGTAGCGGGGCGTAACCGTAATTAAATTAAGGTCACGTACCCTGCGCTTGGTAAGCCCTGCACTAGCGTGCATATTAACGGTTAAATCGGCGTTGAAATAAAAATCGTTACCAATGGGCTTGTCAATATTTAAATTAAAACGCGTAGGTTTTGTAATGGTAAATGTTTCAGGCATTGGGGTGGTAGAAGCAAATATGGTAGCGAGTGAATCTCTTAATTGATCGCTATTTTGAAGGCCTGTGGTTTTGCGTGAAATTAAAGGATCGGTCATATTTGGACGAACGCCATTAAATAAGCTACTTGTTACACTATTTTTATAAGACACGCCGCCAATGTCCATAATAGAAACACCAATTTTTAAGGCATAGTTTAATGCATGGTTGGTTTGAAAGCTATGCGCTTCTGTATTGTAGAGTAAATACTCTGCGCCCATGCTTAAGCCAAGGCTTGTTTTGCCATTTTTTACAAAATCGGTACCGGCATTTGCAGTGCCTGCAATCGTTTCATCATAATTTGAACTGTATCCAAATGATGCGCCACCTGCTGTTAACGTATAAGCGGTGTCTATACCATTGGTGCTTTCTAAATAACTTAATTTATTAACAGTAGCATAAGCTCCTGAAATACTTTTATTGATTTGTAAAGTAAGCCCTGCTGTTAAAGTGCTTTTTTGATTTCTAAATATTTCTTGCGAATAATTAAAGTTCCCTTCTAACCATCCACTATGCGTAACAAAAGCTTCTAAATAGGGTGTTTGCCTATTGAGCTTAAAAAAATCATGTATGCTTTCTATACCATTTACTGCAACAAGTGGTTCTGTTTTGATGTGGTTAAACGTTCTTGCTCTGATCCCAACACTAAATGCTTGTTTGTTATTGGGTTTGTATAAAAGATTCAATAAATTAACATCCACATTGCCATGAAAGTA
This sequence comes from Sediminibacterium ginsengisoli, assembly GCA_945860335.1. Classification (GTDB taxonomy): domain Bacteria; phylum Bacteroidota; class Bacteroidia; order Chitinophagales; family Chitinophagaceae; genus Sediminibacterium; species Sediminibacterium ginsengisoli_B. Next base: position 3,658 of record CAMAQW010000188.1, read on the forward strand.
TTTTGGAAACATGCCTTCATGAATACCAATGGAATCATTTTGAATATAAAATACATTGCTATTTAAATTGGCTTGTGCACTTAAAATAGTAGCCTCCCATTTAAAGGCTTGATTCACACTAGATGCAGGGTTATTAAAAATACTCGTACTGCCGGCAAATGCAGACCCATAAGTGGGTTTGTAGCTTTGGGCGTTTGCGCGCATAAAAAAAAGGCTTGTAGTCAGGCCGGCTAAGATTAAATAAAGGCTCTTATTTTTTAGGCGCTTGTTTACTTGCATGAATTTATTTTATAAGACCCGGATACACTTTTAATGCTGCTTCTAAACAGTCCATCGCTTTATTGATGTCTTCTA